>JAPLLP010000191.1 GCA_026387515.1 Candidatus Omnitrophota bacterium
GATAAGGCCGGGCATCGCAGTAGTGAACATACGCTATAATTGGCACTCTTAACCCCTGAGTGCCAATTATAAATTAAAATACATATTTGTCAAGATTTTTTTGTTATTTTTTGGGTATTGGTTAGGAGGTTAAGGAAAGGCTAGACCAGGTTTCTTAAACCATGGGAACAGTGATTGCCGCGGTGGAGCTGCTTCCTCTGGGGGAGGCTCGGGTAGTGTCTTGGCAAGGGTTAATATCCGCGATACCCCTACAAGATCGACCTTTTTCAGGAATATTCCGATACGGTATTTATGGAACCTGATTTTTTTTATCCAGGCCACTTCCCCCTCGGCGCAAAATGGGCCGTCGTGGGGGATATGTATGATCAGATTAAGCGCGGTTTTACAGGAAATCTTTTGTTTTGAGATGAGGCCTATACCGTTTGCGCTGATGTCATTGATCTGTCCGGTAAAGGCATTATTAGATTTCTTTTTCAGGTATATTAAGGGGAGCCTTACGCCGATGCGTAGGAAGAACCTTCTGTCTCTAGCTATAGCCGTGTCTATCATGAGGCATATTATAATTTATTTCTTGGTAAAATTATAATTTTACAATAAAATTATGAACCAAAAATCAAGGTTTTTCAAGGGTATTTTGGGTTTTTAAGAAAGCGTTTTCCGGAGGGTTTTTTTATAGATAATATTCAATCCCCTTAAGGTGAGTGTCGGATCGATGATAGCTATCTCTTTAGAGTATTTACTTATTATTTTTGCGTTTCCGCCAGTCGCGATAACTAAGGCATTTTTGCCGATTCTAGCCTTTAGCCTACGCACCAGTTCATCACAGAGACAGGCGCTGCCGATGACTACTCCGCTTAAAATACTGTTTTTGGTATTTCTTCCGATTAGCTCGGCAGGGGCTTCTAATTTTAACTTGGGCAGAAGCGCCGTATCTCTGTTAAGAGCTTTAAGAGAAAGTTCCGGGCCAGGTAAAATCATGCCCCCTAAGTATTTTTTATCACCTGAAACTACATCAAGCGTAATAGCAGTGCCAAGATCTATTATTATTGCGGGCGAGCCATAAATCTGGCTTGCAGCAAAGGCGTTGACCAGGCGGTCTTGGCCTAAGGAGGCTGGGGAGCGGTATAGATTGCGTATAGGGATTTTAATGTTTTTTCCTATAATATACGGGCGCTTGCCTATAATTTTCCTTAGGGATTTCTCTATTGTCTTGGTAACAGCAGGAACCACGCTGACGATTACGGCATCTTGGACTTTTACGCGGGAACAGGTTTTTTTTAAGGCTTGCGGAATCACCCTTTTATTACTAGCGCAGTTAAGGGTTTTTATGATCCTGTCCTTACGAAAAACGGCCAGATGCGTATTAGTGGGCAGTCCCCGTCTTAAATTTTTTTATTTCATTCCGTATTTCGGCGGCTTTCTCAAACTGTAAGTTTCGCGCGGCCAACTCCATCTCGTATTCCATTTCGGCTACGTATCTACGCAGCTCATATTTATCTCTTTCTTCCCCGGTTAGATTAGCTACAAACTCTTCCACTTCTTCCAGGTCTTCGATCCCCTCTTTTATGGCTTTTTGTATTGAACGCGGGGTGATCTCATTCTTTTGATTAAACTCAATTTGTATCTTCCTGCGGCGGTTACTTTCGGCAACCGCCTTTTTTATCGAGCCAGTCATGGTATCCGCGTACATGATCACCGTGCCGTTTATATTGCGCGCCGCGCGCCCGGCAACCTGAATCAAGGAAGTTGCGGAACGCAAGAATCCTTCTTTGTCCGCGTCCAGAATAGCCACTAAGGATACTTCGGGTAGATCCAGGCCTTCCCTGAGCAGGTTTATGCCTACCAGGCAATCGAATTTCTGCTTACGCAGTTCTCTAAGGATCTTCGAGCGTTCAATAGTCTGGATCTCGGAATGCATGTATTTTACCCGTAAACCTTGTTCTTGTAAATAGGTAGTCAGGTCTTCAGACATCCTTTTGGTAAGGGTAGTAACCAAGATACGTTCGTTCTTGGCCGCGCGCGCCTTGATTTCACGCATCAGGTCATCTATTTGGCCTTCAATGGGCCGTATAATTATCTGTGGGTCCTCCAGCCCTGTAGGACGGATGATCTGTTCAATCACCTTGTTGCCGCTCTTCTTGAGCTCGTATTCTGCCGGGGTGGCTGATACATATACCATTTGCTGTGCCAGTTTTTCGAATTCGGCGAATTTTAAAGGCCGGTTATCCAGGCATGAAGGTAATCTAAAGCCGTATTCTACCAGTATCTCTTTACGGGCCTTGTCCCCGGCGTACATTCCGTTGAGCTGAGGTACGGTTACATGGGATTCGTCAATGACAGTAAGGAATTTATCCGG
>JAPLLP010000328.1:0-1544 GCA_026387515.1 Candidatus Omnitrophota bacterium
AGTATGAAGCGCACCGTATTTCTTATCTTGCGGTAGACCTCGGATAATCTGGTCAGGATTAAAGGCGAAATACGGATATCCTCGTTATAATTACTTGCCGCTACCCATAATCTGATAATATCCGCCCCGGAATCTTTAATAATATCCTGGGGAGGAATAACATTGCCTAATGATTTGGACATCTTCCGGCCTTCACCGTCAACCACGTGGCCGTGGGTGAGAACGCTCTTAAAGGGCGGCTTAGCGTCAATACACATCGCCGGGATCAAAGACGACTGAAACCATCCCCGGTGTTGATCAGAACCTTCCAGATACAGCGCGCAGGGAAATTCTAAATCTGGGCGCTTCTTTAAAACTGCCTGATGGCTTACCCCGGAATCAAACCAGACATCCAGAATATCCGGACCCTTGGAAAAACTTTTTGATTTACAATAAGGACAGACAAAATTTTCAGGCAGGAAATCGGATAGATCCCGACTAAACCAGGAATCAGTACCCTCCTGGGCGGTTAAACGCGCGAAAGCATCTATTACCCGTTCTTCGAGGAATTCTTCATGACATTGATTGCAGATTAAAGCCGGTATGGGAACACCCCAGTATCTTTGCCGCGACAAACACCAATCCGGCCGCAAGGCCACCATGGCCGAGATCCTCTCTTTTCCTTCCGGAGGGATCCATTGAATATCCATATCAATAACCTTAAGTAACTTTTTTCTTAATTCCAGTTTATCTATTTCCAGGAACCATTGGCGAGTAGCGCGGAATATTATCGGGCTCAGCAATGCGGATAAGAATGTTGTAACTGGCCTGCGAATAAAAGAAGGCCTAACTGATCGAGCTTCTCTATTATCGGCTTATTTGCGGCCAAGACGTTTTGCCCCTGGAATTCCCCGGCAGTCTTATCAAAATTTCCTTTTGAGTCTACCGGCATAACCACCTCTAATTTATATCTTGCCCCTGTCAAATAATCCTCGGCGCCGTGCCCCGGAGCAGTATGCACCAAGCCAGTCCCTTCTTCTCCAGAGACATAATCTGCCAAAACCACCCGGCCTTTTCGCAGCCCGAAGGGATGGTTATAAACTAAACCGTCCAGTTCTACGCCTTTAAATTCCCGCACCACCTCATATTGCTCAATGCCCATCTGAGATAACGCATGAAGACGCACATTAGCGATAATCAGATTACCCTTAGCGATCTTGATATAAGAATAGACAAAGTCCGGCTGCACAGCTACCGCGACATTTGCCATCAACGTCCAGGGAGTAGTAGTCCAAATAACCAGATAACTATCCTCCATTAACCCTTTTGCGGGCTCTAATTTAAACTTAACAAAGACGGAAGGCGAAGCATGAGGCTCATACTCCACCTCTGCTTCTGCCAGAGCGGTTTCGCATTTATAACACCAGTTCACCGGTTTAAGCCCACGGTAGATATAGCCTTTTTTGAGCAGCTCGGAAAAAGACCGCACGATCGCTGCTTCGTAGTCGCGGCTTAAAGTCAGATATGGATTCTCCCATTCGCCAAAAACACCGAGGCGCTTAAAC
>JAPLLP010000328.1:1554-4144 GCA_026387515.1 Candidatus Omnitrophota bacterium
AAACTCCTCCTTCTGCACGGAAACAAATCTTAAGGCGTATTCATATGCCTTTTTGCGGAACTGAAGCTGGTCGATCTGGTATTTATTAAGCTCGAGCTCTTTAAATAACTGATGCTCCACCGGCAATCCATGACAATCCCATCCCGGGACATATGGCGCGTCAAACCCACGCATGGTCTTATATTTTATGATGATATCCTTGAGGGTCTTATTCAAGGCATGGCCGATATGGATATTACCGTTGGCATAAGGAGGCCCGTCGTGCAGGATATATTTGGGCGCACCGAGGCGGGCCTTGCGAATAAGCTGATAAAGCCCGTTATCGCTCCAATCCTTTAAAAGCGCCGGTTCCCGTTTAGGCAAATCTGCCTTCATGGGAAACCCGGTCTTGGGTAAATTAAGCGTATCTTTATATTCCATATTTTCCTATAATAACCTTCAGATCCTTCTTTGTTTTCTCCGTCCGGTATCAGTTTCTTATCCGTAATAATCGCGTATTTTAACGCCTCGCCACAAGAACAGCTTCTTTTCTCAGGGAGATTCCTGATCGCGGCCAGCAGTATTTTTTTGGCGTTCTCAATATTTTTTACCAGATTCTGTATCACCATATCAATGGTCACGCTTTCATGCTGCGGGTGCCAACAATCATAATCCGTAACGCAAGCCACTGTAGAATAACAAATCTCCGCCTCTCGCGCTAATTTTGCCTCACCCATATTAGTCATGCCGATCACATCCATCCCCCATTGGCGGTAGAGTTTTGATTCTGCCCGCGTAGAGACAGCGGGCCCCTCCATATTTAGGTAAGTGCCGCCTTTATGCATAGTCAAACCCAATCCCCTACCGGCCTCATAAACCACCGCGCTTACCTCCGGGCAGATCGGCTGGGCAAAGACGATGTGCGCCACCACGCCGTTTTCAAAGAAACTCATCTTGCGCCCCTGGTTAGTGCGGTCAACAAACTGGTCAACTACCACGAAATCTAAAGGCCTAAGTTCCTCCTTAAGGCTGCCGCAGGCAGTAACCGAGATAATACGTTCAACCCCCAGTTTTTTCATGGCATAGATATTAGCGCGATAATTTATCTCGCTGGGAGAAATACGATGGCCTACTCCGTGCCGCGGAAGAAATACCACTTCTCTACCCTCGATCTTTCCGAGGGTGAATTTATCCGAAGGCCTGCCAAAAGGGGTAGTAACCGCGACTTGCTTGACGCCCTTAATCCCTTCGATCTTATATAAACCACTCCCGCCGATAATGCCGATACGCCCCATATGTTAGCCTCCTTCACAGTAGTGAACACTGGCCCAATTCCCATCTGGGCCAGGTGTACGCTTAGCGCCGGGCGTCTATCTGGGCCAGGTGTCCGATAATTCTTCCGCGCGTTTTTTCGCAGCCAAAGCAGCCTCTGTCCAAGAACCACCTGCGGTTAAAACTCCTAATGCCGCCTCAGTTGTCCCGCCCTTAGAAGTGACTTGTTTTCTTAATTCTGCGGGGGACAAATGTGTTTGCGCAACTAGATCGCAGGCTGAAGCAGTCGTACTTAAAGCTAACATAAACGCCATTTCAGGATCAAAACCAACACTTTGAGCTGCTTCTTTTAGACGCTCCCTATAATACTTAACGTTTCCCGGATTAATACCCCTGATCTCCATATCATAAAAAATATGAGCGGGTCCGCTGCCGGAAATTGCCGTCGCAGCATTCATCATCTCTTCAGATATAAACCATGTCTTGCCGAGACAATCAAAAAGCCGTAAAGAAAAAGATACATCTTTACTTGTTGCGTTTTTGCCTCTAGATAAACAGGTTTCCGACTGGCCGATCTTTACTCCGATATTCGGCATCACTCGAATAACCCTCGCACCCCCCAGGACTTTTTCAATATACCCCGTACTAATACCTGCGGCAATTGAAACAATTAACTTGTTTGTTATTGAGGGTTTGATCTCATTCAATACTCCGTCAAAATCCTGCGGCTTTACCGCCAGGATTACGACATCGGAATCTTTAACTAAACATGATATAGTATCGCTGACAGTAATATCTTTCAGGCCCTTAGTTTTTTCTTTGTCTTTATCAAAGGCGAAAATGTTGTATTTGTTTTTAATCCGTGCCGCGATCGCCGAACCCATATTGCCGCATCCGATAATCCCGATTTTTTTCCTAAATAGTTTAAACATTACGCCTTCCCTTCAAAAATCGCCCTGCCGATCCTAACCAGGTTTGAGCCTTCTTCAATAGCCACTTCAAAATCATCGGTCATGCCCATGGAAAAGATCTCAAGCCCTTTGAATTTACCCCGCAGTTCTTTAATCGTGCGAAAATAAGGCCGCGCCTCCTCGGCTGCGGTAACAATGGGGGCGATAGTCATAAGGCCTTTGAGCGCGATATTCCTAAGGCGCAATATATCTCCTATTAATTTGCCCGCCTCTTGCGGCAAGACCCCGGACTTAGAAATCTCTGGCGAAGTCTTTACCTCCAGTAAGATATCCTGGATTTTATCTATCTTTGCCGCCTGCCTGTCAATTTCAGTTGCCAGCCTATAACTATCAACTGAATGTATCAAATCAAATATCCCTACCGCCTC
>JAPLLP010000185.1:0-915 GCA_026387515.1 Candidatus Omnitrophota bacterium
ACCACAGGGGTGGTTTATGGTTCTTACGAAATTACCTACTTTCTTAACTAAATCTTTTCTCCCTATATTCTTTTCAATTATTTTTATTATGGCGCTCCCCACGATTGCGCCGTCAGCGAATTTTTGAACCTCTTTTACCTGGCTAAGCGTAGAGATCCCAAACCCTACGCAAACCGGCATATTTGTTATCTTTTTTATATTCCTCAGATTTTCTCCAAGTTCTTTTGGCAGTTTTTTTCTCGCACCAGTTGTTCCAGTAAGTGAAACATAATATATAAATCCTGTTGCAACGCTGGAAACTTTTTTAATCCTGCCGATAGAACTCGTAGGGGCCAATAAAGGTATCACTGAAAACTTGCTTTTCTTTGCAATTTTGCATAAATCTTTTGATTCTTCCGGAGGCAGATCAGGAATAACAACTCCGTCAATGCCGCTGAAAACAGCATCTTTTACAAATCTTTCCAGGCCGTAATGAAAAACAAGATTGTAATAAATTAAGAATACTATAGGGGTCTGTATTTGATTTCTGACTTTTTTAACCAGGTTAAAAACTCCCGCCAGGGTAGTTTTGCTCTTTAGCCCGCGTTCAGATGCCTTCTGTATAGTGGGGCCGTCTGCAATAGGGTCGGAAAATGGCACGCCAAGTTCAATAACATCCGCGCCTGAAAATACCAACTCGTGTATTAATTTCTCTGTGACACCAAGAGACGGATCTCCGGCCATTATAAAAGCAACAAACGCTTTTTTATTATTTTTTTTCAGTTCTTTGAATATTTTATCGATGCGGTTCATTTTTTATTATATCCTTATCTTTGTCGCCTCTTCCGGAAAGGCACACTGCTATTATTTTATTTTTATTTATCTTCGGCGCCAATTTCTTTACTGCGTAATATATCGCGTGGCTCGGCTCTAATG
>JAPLLP010000185.1:980-1999 GCA_026387515.1 Candidatus Omnitrophota bacterium
ATACCTTCCTCTTCGGAAAGCATCTTGAATCCAACAAGGGCTTCCTTGTCAGTCACGCTCACATATTCAGCCCTTTTTATTGTTTTGTAATAAGAATGCTCAGGCCCTACACCAGGATAATCCAGGCCTGCTGATATTGAATGGGCTATCTTTACCTGGCCTAATTTATCCTGCAATAAATAGCTTTTGTTTCCATGTAATACGCCAGGACTCCCTTTACAAAGGCTTGCCCCGTGTTTTTCTGTATCAAGGCCAAACCCGCCTGCCTCCACGCCGATAAGCTTTACATTTGTTTTAAAAAATGGGTGAAAAAATCCCATTGCATTGCTGCCGCCTCCTACGCATGCAACCATATAATCCGGAAGCCTGTTTTCGTATTTTAAAATCTGTTTTTTTGTTTCCTTGCCTATTACTGATTGAAAATCCCTGACCATCATAGGATACGGATGCGGGCCTATGGCAGAGCCTATGACATAATAAGTAGTTCTTACGTTTGTTACCCAGTCTCTTATTGCTTCGCTAGTAGCGTCTTTAAGAGTTTTACTGCCTGAGTAAACAGGTATTACTTTTGCACCAAGAAGCTTCATCTTGAATACATTAAGGGCCTGCCTGTGAATATCCTCTTCGCCCATATACACATCGCACGATAGCCCGAACAAGGCAGCGCTTGTAGCAGTAGCTAAACCATGCTGCCCTGCGCCTGTCTCGGCAATAATGCGTTTCTTGCCCATCCTCACAGCCAGAAGCACCTGTCCTAAAGTATTATTTATCTTATGAGCTCCTGTATGAAGAAGGTCCTCTCTTTTTAAATATATTTTTCTACCGGATTTTTTAGATATGTTTTTAGCGAGATAAAGCGGGGTAGGCCTGCCTGCGTAAACCTCCAGCAGGTTATTTAATTCTTTTTTGAATTTAGCATCTTTTTGCGCCAGTTTATACGCCTTTTCAAGCTCTTCCAGAGCCATCATAAGGGTTTCAGGCACAAACTTTCCGCCAAATACGCCAAATCTTCCATATTT
>JAPLLP010000195.1 GCA_026387515.1 Candidatus Omnitrophota bacterium
GTTATACATGCCGCTACCATGGGAATGGATTTTGAGACTAACGAAAATTATATTCGTGATTCGGCGATGAGCGCATTGCGTCTTGCCGAGAAAAATAAAATAGGCTCAATCGCCTTCTGCGCGCTTGGCTGCGGGGTTGGCGGTTTCCCGTTACTCTCTTCAGCCAAGATCATGGCCCAGGAGGTTTTTCGGCATTTGCGCGAAGAAAAAAGCAATCTTAAAGAGATAATCTTTTGCCTTTTTGACCAGGAGGCGCTCAAAGAATTTGATAAGGGAGTGATTAAGTATCTTGAGCATATGGCGGAAAAAATAACCTCCGGCCCATTTATTACCGTGGATATAATCATTGAAATCAGCGGCGGTATCGTATTGGTCAAAAGAAGTAATCCTCCATTTGGTTGGGCTTTGCCAGGGGGTTTTGTTGATTACGGAGAAAGCCTGGAGCATGCCGCAGCAAGGGAGGCCAAGGAAGAGACTGGTTTGGATGTTTTGGGCCTGGAGCAATTTCATACATATTCTAAACCTGGTAGAGACCCACGTTTTCATACCGTTTCCACGGTTTTCCTGGCTAAGGCAGAAGGCAGGCTCCAGGCAGGGGATGATGCTGCTAGCCTAAAAGTCGTAAACTTAGATGAAATTGAAAAGATTAACCTCGCCTTTGACCATAAAAATATCCTCAGGCATTATTCTGTGTATAAAAAAGGGCAAAAGCCTGATTTTTAGCCATATTTGTGCCAATCCCTCTTGAGGGATTTCGCTAAATGCGCTTTTGGCGTATATTTGTGCTCAAGAAAACGTTTTCTTTTATTTCATATTTTGTCTTGTAAATCACATAAAATAGTATATACTTGTACCACTAAATATAAATATATATATGGGCAATGAGTTTTCATTAGTAAAGAATAAATTATAGGGTAGAGTATATCCGCGAGGATAATGCTTTGCGGATTTTTTTTCATAAGTTTATAAAAAGTTTAAAAAACGATTCATTATTGGAGGGGGCAAAAAATGAAAGTAGTAAAACTAGAAAAGAAATTATTCTTAATTAGTTTTGTGGTTTTGGTTTCAGGTTTACTCTGCGCCGACCGTTTACTGGCATTATCAATAGACAAGATTAAAATTAACTCGAGCGCTAAAGTGCTCAGGAGAGGGGAAAAGGCTGGAGCTCCTCTGGGGGTTTCTGTTTTGGCACCGGGTTTAAGGCAGGATTCAGCGCGGGTCTCGGCTGTTTCAAAGTTTGTTCCCGGTGAATTTATTGTTAAGCTTAAAAAAGGAAAGTCCCTCGCGGATATCAAAAGTTTAAATGCCCATTACGGTATAGGCGCAGTTTCCAGGGTGTTTCCTGATCCGAAAGAAAAGATAGCCAAGTTAAAAGACAGGCTTACCAAATTGAATTCTGAACATGGTTCTTGGTTCTGGCAAATGGATAAGAATTCGAAGGAATATAAAGACTACATCGCTAAGATCAACAAGGAAAAAGATGACCTCCAAGGCCAGATAAGGGAACAGGAGTCTTTGATTGCCGCCGCTCGAAATAGTTCCAAGGGCACGGGTAGCGCGGGCCTGGAAAATATTTATATTTTAAACACTCCGAAAAATGCGGATATCCTCGCTTTGGTAGACAAGTATAAAGATAACCCCGCGATAGAATACGCCGAGCCTAACTATATAGTCAACATGAACCCGGACAGAGCCCACGATAACTGGTATTGGCAATTAGACAAGAATTCCCGGGCCTATAAAGAATATTCCGCAAAGATTAGAGAAGACAAAGATAGGGCCAAGGCAGTTGATTCCATGGCTCTTAATAAATTAGATACTCTCTCTAACAGGGTTACTCAAGCATCGCTTGAAGGTTCCACTCAAACAGGACTGGGTAATATCATTAATCCGATTCCTGCGCCGGTTATCTCTACCGGTATTGATTTGCCCCCTGTTCCTGCGGGCGGGACTACTCCAATGGGGATTCTATCCCGGGATCCTTATTATTCTACTATCAATAGCTGGGGGCAGGGTTATGCCGATATGTGGGGCTTAAAAAGCATAAAGGCAGATTTGACCTGGGATACAACTCAGGGAGAGGGTGTGATTGTGGCTGTTGTGGATACAGGAGTAGATTATAATCACGAGGACATCAAGAACAACATGTGGAAGGACCAAAGCGGTAATTACGGTTTTGATTTTGCAAATTCGGAAGATAATAATGGCGACGGAGATTATGACGACCCGGATGACGTAAAAGATACCGATCCCATGGATGATTGCGGGCATGGGACCCATGTGGCCGGCACTATTGCGGCAGAAGGAAATAATAACCTGGGGGTAATAGGTATAGCCCCTAAGGCAAAGATCATGGCGGTAAAAGCCCTGGACGCGGATGGAAACGGGACCCTTTCCGATTTAGCCAAGGCAATCGTTTATGCCGCAGATAACGGCGCAAACGTAATCAATAATTCCTGGGGTGGCGTCGCAAAACCAGCCCCCAGAATCATTGCGGATGCCGTAAACCATGCGTTTGGGCTTGACGGATCAGGTAAAAATTGCGTGGTCCTGGCTGCAACCGGCAATGACGCTTGCGATGTTTCATATTATACCCCGGCTAATGTGCCGGGAGTTATTAGCGTCGGTTCGGTCGACCACAACGATAAGAGAAGTTATTTTTCAAATTATGGCTTTCCTACAGACGTAGTTGCTCCGGGTGGCTCCTGCGATTGGGAGATTGTAGCTAATAGCCCTTCTAGCGGCGGGTTTTATGCATATTGTACCGGAGAAAAAGGGCCCATGTTATATATGGAGTATAGCAAGGATGCCCCCACTAACACGATCACTATATATCTTAATAAAGGCCCAAATGGCGGGCACGTGCAATATACAAGATATAAAGATATCGAAGGCGATGAGGTAGCGGGCACAGGGGTTCTTGATACCTTTAGTTCCACGGTTCAGTATCATGTGCCTTATGCGGTTAATATCGGAGGCCCGGGTGATGAGAGATTAATATTATTTTTAGCAGAAAATACCGCGAGTAAGGAATTTTCTTTTGATAGCCTTGTTATGTTCGGAGATACCTACGAAGAGAAACAGATCGCAGGCAATCTTATAAACCGGAATGATACCGGCAGGGATATTTTATCCTTGCGCGCCCAGGGAACAGATATGTACGGGGATTCAATAGGTATATTTAATGAAAAATATTACCGTTCCATGGGCACCTCTATGGCTTGTCCGCATGCCTCAGGCGTAGCGGCACTTATTAAGGCTTCCCATCCCGGTTTTGGCTGGCAAGATGTTGCCGGAGCATTAATGGCATCTAGCGATGATGTTATGGATACGGGGCGGGATGTAGAAACCGGTTTTGGCCGCATAAATGCCTTTAAGGCGGTTTCGCAACTTCCCAAGCCAGTATTAAGAATAGAGCTTAGCACTCTTACTTATAAGTTTATAAAGGAAACTCATGGTAACGGGGATGGTTATATTAATCCCGGAGAGACCGGGCAGGTATCAACCTCTATTACCAATTTATGGGATCCCGCGCCTACCGCTGGAGTGGTAGTTTCCAGCACTAATCCTTCAGTGCATGTGGTACAGCCGAATATTAATTTTACTAACCTTGCTAAGCGGGAATCCAGAGAATTTAACTTTGATATGACAATAGACAGCAATGCCCAGCCGCTTAGTGAGATTTGGTTTAATTTTCAGATATCTGCCTCTGGGGATTTTAATGGCCAAGAGAAGCATTTTGTAGGTTTCGTAGTCCCCAACGTTATTGAACCTTTCCCTTCGATGAGCGGTTGGCCGCTCCCCATAAGTTATCCACCTCAATCGACCTTAGCGCTTCCCGATGCGCCATTGCTCGTTGATCTGGATAAAGACGGTAAAAGCGAGATAGTGGTGAATGAGAAGAATCAGCTTAAGGCATATCGTTTTGACGGCAGCCTTATGCCGGGTTGGCCTATAGACGCAGGCGATATTATCATGCCGCGGCAGTCAGCAGGAGATTTAGATGGCGACGGGTATCCAGAGATTGTATTTGTTGCTCCTGATATCGATTCTGATAGTAGCGGCCATCAGGTTAAGGTGTATGCCGTACGTCATGATGGGAGCACTCTCACCGGTTGGCCTAAGGTTCTAGGCCCTGATTCTACGGATATTTTAGCGCGCAGTGTGCCGGTCCTGGCAGATGTGGATAATGACGGCAAGTTAGAGGTAATCTTGCTCTTTACAAGAGTTGTAACGGAGCATGATAGTAAGGCCGAAGTGCATATTTGGAAATACAATGGTAGCGAGGTCACCGGATGGCCCAAAGAAATATCCATACATAAATACTGTCATTGTGGTCTCGTAGTCCCTCCCGCAGTGGCAGATTTGGATGGAGATGGCCACTTGGAAATAGTGGTGCCGCTTTATGATTTTTGGGAGGGAGAAGGTGTAGACATGCATGAAAGCAATAAGGTATTCGCCTGGCGCGCAGATGGAACAGTAGTTAGTGGCTGGCCGGTTACTTTTGATAATAAGGAGATTCAGACCATAGCAGCCGGAGATTTGGATGGAAACGGAAAAGACGAAATAGTATTGAATCTATTAGATGTGGTTTCGTTCTCCAAGTCCGTGATCACCGTATTAAAAGGCGATGGGACGGCCATGGCCGGTTGGCCAACACCTGAAATAGACGGACATGGTTTTGCCTATGCCCGCTCAGGATTTGCGCTCGGCGATATCAATAAAGACAATAAGCTGGAAATTGTCGCCAATATGATGTCTTTTGAAAATTCAGGTTGGGGTATTATCTATGCCTGGAGTTATGATGGCAATATAATAAACGGCTGGCCCCGGTCTTACGCCCCTAATCTCTGGGGTTTCTGGGGTTCTTATATGCCGGTGATCTGCGATATAGACTCCGATGGGCAAAATGAGATTGTCCTTACTACTGGCGAAAGTTCAGATGCCTATTATAAAGGTTACTATGATAGCCGTTTATATGCCTGGCACGGAGATGGCTCAGCGGTTGCCTTCTTTCCAAAGGAAAGCCGGGAATGGGTTTTATGCAATCCTTCACTTGGTGATATTGACGGTGATGGCAGGGCCGAGTTAGTAATGGCTTCGGCAACCGAAGATGAAATCCATGGTGTAAACTGGGTGGGTAAACTATATGCGCTTGCTTTACCCAGCAAAGCCGATAGTATCGAATGGGGAACTGTGGGCTATAATGCCCAGCGTACCAGCCGTTATGTGCGGAACAATGAATTATCCGGAATAATTACCGATAAAATCGGGCACGCAATGGCTAATGTGGCAATTAATTTTACGCCATCAGGACGTTCGATATCAACCGGATCTTCCGGTATTTATAGCGTTCGGAACCTTGCTGGTGGCACTTATACAATAACGCCCTATAAGTATGGTTATGCCTTTATTCCTTCTTCCCGTACCATTACGGTAAATCAGACAATTATCAGAGGGTTAGATTTTTCCGCAGACCCCAACCATCCTCCAGTGCTTAATGCAA
>JAPLLP010000220.1 GCA_026387515.1 Candidatus Omnitrophota bacterium
AGAGACCCGGCAATCCGAGGAGGCTGCGCTAAAAAGGCTTTTAAGCGGAATCGACCTGAAGAAGTCAAAAACTATCGTTGTTATAAATAGTCCCCAGACCGACATGAAGACCATAACCGCTCCTTATATGCCTAAGTCGGAATTGCGGGAGGGGGTAAGGTTAGCCGCGAAAAATTATTTCCCTTTTCCGGTTGATGAATCTTTTCTGGATTTTGAAATATTAGGGGATATCGTCGATGGAGGGGTAAAGAAATACGAAATAGCGGTTGCGGCAAGTCCTAAAAAAACGGCTAATAAATATCTCTCTTTATTGCAAAAAGCGGGGATCAAGCCTGCTTCTTTAGTTCCGGCTTCTTACGCCTTAAAAAAGGCAGCGGAAGGGCTTTGCGGTAATGATGACCGGTCAAGGTGTTTTATTGACATAGGCAAGACCTATGCCGAATTGATCATTTTAAAAGGGAAACATCAGGAATTTATCCGTAAGATTCCCGTAGCGGGAGATGATTTTACCAAGGCCCTGACTCAGGTCCTGGCTTCTGACAGAGGAAGGCTTGAGCTTTCATTCAGCGAGGCAGAGAATATCAAGTTAGAAACAGGCATACCTTCCGGAACAGAAACAAAAATTATTGGCAATAAGATTTCTACGGCTCAAATTAAATCCATGTTGATGACCCCGTTGGAAAATTTGACCGGTGAAGTGGGCAGGTGTTTTGATTATTACAGGGAGTTATCCAAAGGCGCTAAAATCGATTCGGTTGTTTTGTTTGGAGGAGGGTCTTTTCTCGGGGGGCTGGTTAAATCGTTATCTGAGGGCTTAGGTATAGATGTAAAATTAGGAGATTCTGCCCGGTTTGAATTGGCCATGGGCGCTGCCATGAGTTCTTCGGCTGGCGTAAACCTTCTTCCGCTTGAGATTAAAGAAGCCTCAAAGGTGATTTTAAGGCGCGGAGCTTTTGAAGCCGTGGCTACCGCGCTGGTGTTGATTTCAGTCCTTGTTTATATAGGTCTAAAGATCAAGCTGAATAGTCTAGATAAGAGGATTTCTGCGGCGTCGCTTGAACTATCCAGGCCAAGCCATTTTAGAGATAAATAAGGGGGTAGGATTGAAGCTGGTTGATTTGGGAAAACTCAAGGAGATTCCGAACGTAGTAGTATACGGTATCGCAGCAGCCGCTGTTTTATTTATATATTTTATTTTTTACCCCCCGCTAATCAAAGAGATAAAGAAAAAATCCCAAGAGTGTAAGTCAGTTGAGTCCCGATTACAAGAGGCGCATAACGCAATAGATTATTCTCAGACTAGGGATATTGTTTTACCTAGAAGCGAATCCCCGGCAAGACTGGTATTGACCGGCGTATTTCTGGATAAAGAAAGTCCCCAAGCCATAATAAATGATAACATAGTCAGCATCGGAGATAAAGTTAGGGGAAGCGTGGTAAAAGAAATTAAAGAAGATCGCGTTGTTTTAAACGATGGCAACAAAGATTTTGAGCTTAGATTAAATCAGTAATCTTGTGGTAAAAAAAACGTCATTGTGGTGGCTATAGCTCAATTGGTTAGAGCATCTGACTGTGGCTCAGAAGGTTTGCGGGTTCGATCCCCGTTAGCCACCCCATTGATTATAACTCATTGAGAGGCAATGAGTTACGACATTGAAAATTTTATTTTTTTCTTTAATCTTTTTTCTTGCAAAAAAGGAAAATTAGTGTACAATTAGGCCATAAGTTATAGATTGCCTAAAACGCATTTAGGCAATGGATGCCACGGATAAAAGAGGTTTAGCCTCATCCGTGGTTTTTTGTTTGGTGAAGGAGAAGGATGGATGTTAACTGATCAGCGTGTGCTCAAGAAGAATTTAACCTGCCCGAAATGCAATTTGGAAATGGACCTAGTTGAATCCAATGGCACAAGAATAAGTGAATGTTTTACTTGCGGAGGGACCTGGGTCAATAGGGCGGAAGAAAAACAGGTCTTGAATATGAAACCCATTGTTTTTACTCAAGATGACTTTCTTAATTTCAGGCGGACCTACAGGCCTTTATTGCACAATGAGAAGGTTAGGTATTTTAAATGTCCCTGCTGCGCTAATCTGATGTATCGTAAGCAGTTCATGCACGGTTCCGGGATTGTTGTAGATAACTGTAGTTTACACGGGACATTCTTTGATAAAGGTAAACTTCAGAAGGCGATGGAGTTTATAGAAAAAGGCGGGGTAGAGTACGCAAGGATAAGTTTAAACCAGCGGGAGATGGAAGAATTGCGTACCAAGCTTTTTGTGGGAATTAACCGTATTGAGGCAAACCTGTATAGATTTTACTGGTTAAGCAAGACTTAATGAGATGAGATTTTCTATTTCCTTCCTGATCATATTTTGCCTTTGTATTTCCGCTGCTGCGAATCCCCTTAAAACTTATCTGACTAAAAAATCAGAGAGCGGAACGGTTGTTTCTGACTTGAAGTCTATTTTTTCTCAGTTAGCCTTATTAAAAGCGCAACCTATGGGCAATATGGATGCCTTCGAAAGCGTCCGGCCACTTGAAGCGGGCAAGACAGATGAGGCAATGCGGTTGGTGGAGAAGATGATAGGGGAGAGTAGCTCTAAGAATCAAATCTCTAATTATCTTAACGAATAATTATTCTTTAATGGATGTGGTTCTAGAGGTTTTGCGGGTTCGATCCCCGTCATCCACCCCATATCTTCATTCGCCGTTTCGGCGGCGATTTTGAACGCAGAAGTATAAGAAACTATTAGATTTCCGTCGAGCAACTTCAGGTTCGATACAGCCCGACGCAAAAAATCGCGTTGGGCTTCGAAATTTGCCTCCGCTGCGATGTAACTGGCTTGGTGAGCAAGAGTTAGAAAGTTTTTGAAGCGTTCGTGCCAGTCCCCGTCAGGGTTACCCCCATCCAAATTATCGAACTTCTTATTGATTAGCTGGGCTTTTTCCCGCTTATATTCTTCCTCGCCGATAACCCCGCGCACTAACAGATCAAGCAAGCGTTTTAGCTGGTCGTCAATTTCCTGGTTCTTAATTTCAGCAGATACGCGATTATGGACGCGCTCGGCGTTAGCGAGAGTTATTTCCCGTTTTAACTCTTCCATCATGTAGGAAAAAGCCCGATCATCAAGCGCAACCTTCAAGATGGCCTCTTTGACCTGTTGGGCGAGATTTTCCTCTCTAATAAAAACCGATGACTGCGGGCAGGGATCCCGTTTCTTCCCGCAGTGGTAATAGCGATGACCCTTTTGGACTTCAGCAGTTATCTGGCAGCCGCACTCAGCACACCTTATGAACCCTCTAAAGACAAAATAATGTTTTTTAGTTAAGGATTGGCGGCTGCGAAACTTTAAGATCTCCTGTACCTTATCAAAAAGTTTCTTTTCAATGATAGCCGGATGACTTCCCTGGAAAATCTCGCCCTTGTACACAAAGAGGCCAAGATAGAAGGGATTCGTCAATATCCGGTGGACGTTGCTGTAAGAGAGGGGACGTTTGCGCCTCTTGCTCACCAAGCCCAAAGCCGTCGCCAATTTTCTCAATTGGTCCTGAGTATAGTTTCCTTCAGCGCACAAGGCATACAATTTCTGAACAAGGGTAGAGGTAGCAGGATCAACAATTATCTTATTTCTGTCATTAAGGTAGCCAATGGGCGAAAAACCGGGGAATTCGCCAAGTCTTACTTTCTCGCGCAAGCCGCGCTTTGTGTTCTCACTAAGGTTATCAACGTAGTACTTAGACTGTCCGAAAATAATATTCAGCATGAATTTGCCTTGTGCGCTGTTGTCGAATCTGTAAGTAGGGAAGTAGAGAGATGAAATTTTTCCTGTATCAACCAAATAAATTATCTTTCCGCCATCTATCGAGTTGCGCGCAAGTCTATCCGGATGCCAAGTGATTATGCCAGACGCCTCACCTTTTTCAATTCTTCTAATCATCTCATTAAATATCGGGCGTCCAGGCGACTTGGCTGTTCGCGCCTCTTGAAACTCCTGCACAATTACGAGATTCTCTTTCTTGGCGTATTCGCGGACTTCGGTTAATTGCGATTGAATAGAGAGGACTTGTTTATCTTCTGTGTCGGTAGACTTGCGCGCATACAGGAAAAATTTCATCTCCACACCTCCTTGAAAATTGGCGACGGCTTTGTCTCTTGACGCAAAGCGTCAAGGCTTACATCGCAGCGGGTCTGCTCGTAGAGCAGACAGTTATAAAATTTTGAGCCTTCGATAGCTCAAAATTTTATAACAGGCAAATTTCGAAGCCCAACGCGATTTTTTGCGTCGGGCTGTATCGAACCTGAAGTTGCT
>JAPLLP010000204.1:0-335 GCA_026387515.1 Candidatus Omnitrophota bacterium
GGTGTTCACTACTGTGAAGGTGCTCAATGTGTTTAGGCATCCCCATGAAGGTGAAAAAGATTGATCAGGACTTTGCGCAGGTTGAGTCCGGAAGGTTGCTGCGCACCATCAACATACAGATGCTTCCCCGCATTAAGCCGGGGGATTATGTGATAGTGCACGCTGGGTTTGCCATTGAAAAACTGGACCCCAAAAAGGCAAAAGAGACCTTGAGGTTGATCGATGAAATTCGTTGACGAGTTCCGCAAAAAAGACCTGATTGTCAAGGTTGCCGGAGAAATAAAAAAGATCGCGCCTCAAGCTGACCTCAATATTATGGAGGTCTGCGGGACGCA
>JAPLLP010000204.1:446-12858 GCA_026387515.1 Candidatus Omnitrophota bacterium
GCCTGCGATCATTATTGCCGGAAACGGTCAGGCTTATCGCCGGGCCGGGGTGCCCGGTGTGCGTCTCAAGCCAGGAATATATCGACCAGGCGATCAGCCTGTGTTATGAAAAAGATGTAGTTGTTTCTACTTTCGGAGATATGCTGCGCGTGCCGGGAAGCAGGATGAGCCTTGAGCAGTCAAGGTCTCACGGAGCGCAAGTGAGAGTAGTCTACTCGCCGTTTGACGCAATAAGTCTTGCCCAGGCAAACCCCAAAAAAAAGATCGTTTTCCTGGGCGTGGGTTTTGAGACTACCGCTCCCACTATCGCATTAAGCATTCTGGCTGCCCAGAAGCTGAAAATAAAAAATATCTCATTTCTGGTTTCTTTGAAACTTATACCTCCGGCCATGCGAGTTCTGCTTGAAGATGACAGGTTGAATATCGCGGGATTTCTCTGTCCCGGGCATGTTTCGGCAGTAATTGGCAGTAATAGCTATGCCTTTATTGCCGAAAAATACAAGATACCTTGTTGTGTGGCTGGATTTGAGCCTTTGGATATTATGGAAGGCATATATTTAATTATCCGGCAAATAGTTACAAAAAAAATCGGCGTATTGAATCAATATGCGCGGGTAGTAACTAAGGCCGGCAATAAAAAGGCGCAACAGATAATTTCCCGGGTATTCACGGTCAGGGATGCTAACTGGCGCGGCCTGGGAGTAATTCCTAAGAGCGGGCTTTTCTTACGCAAGGAATTCGCACGCCTTGACGCGGAAAATATGTTTTCATTGCCCGCCTTGCGCACAACAGCTAGCATCAACCAGCGAAAATGCCGCTGCGGGGATGTCTTAAAAGGCATAATTTTTCCTCCGGATTGCCCGTTATTTGCTAAAGTATGTAAGCCGGAAAATCCCGTTGGCCCGTGTATGGTTTCTTACGAAGGAGCATGCAGTGCGTATTACAAATACCGCTAAAAACTCAAGATTGATCGGTACGCTGATTTGCGGATTTTATATTTTGGTTGCCTTATTCGGATGCACGGATAAAGGCCAACAGGCCCAAAAATACGCTTATAAATCCGAATCCTACTATCAAAAGGCAGTAGCTGATTATAAGCGCCTCATTGCCTTGGGCAATGAGGCGGATAAGCTTTATTTTTTCCTGGGCCAACTATATTTTCGCCACGGCGAATTCACTCAGAGTATCGAAGCGCTCAAAAAATCGAAGGACGCTCAGGCGCGCAGGCTTCTGGCCTTTTCTTATTTTGACTCGGGAGATTATACCTCGGCCCTGGAGGCATTCAGTAAAGAAGAATTCTCCGATGACGAATACCTTTATTTTTATGGCCAGACCTGCGAGCGGCTGAACCTTTTTGACCAGGCTTTAAAAGTTTACGCAAAAATCAAAGGCAAGGAATTTTCTTTAAAGGCCAAAGAGCGGGTGGAAAATATCGACCGTAGCGGAGGCCTGCCGCTTATAAAGGATATTGCTCCGGATATTTACCGCATGATCAAGAATGCCCCTCCGGCGGAAAAATATCCTCAGGCAGGCGGGTTGATACTCTATTGCGCGGAAAATGTGGAGATCACCCGGGAGAACACCGAGATCTCATCCGCGCATATCCTGGTCAAGATCTTGAATGACCGCGGCAAAAAGAGTTTCTCGGAAGTAACTATCGATTACGACTCTACCTACGAAAAGGTGGAGTTGGAATTTGCCCGCACCATTAAACCCGACGGCACCGTAGTTACGGTAGGCTCCCGGCATATCCGGGATGTCTCCAAATACTTAAACTTCCCTCTCTACAGCAATGCCCGCGCCTCTATCATATCTTTCCCGGAGATAGCCGACGGCGTCTCCATCGAATACAAATTTAAGATCATCCGGCACGAGCTGATGAATAAAAAAGATTTTGTGCTTAACTATTCGGTCAAGAACTCCGAGCCGACCATGGAGGCGTATTTTACCGTGCGCCTTCCCAAAGGAAGGGATATAAAATTAAAATACCTTAATACCCGATTTAACGATCCCGGCAGGGACCTGTCTCCCAAAATAAAGGAAGAAAAAAATTGTCTGATTTATGACTGGAAGTTCAAGGATATACCTCAGATCATCCCCGAGGCAAATATGCCTCCCACGGTAGAGATAAACCCGACCTTTTTAATTTCTAGTTTCCCGGGATGGCAGGATATCTATCAGTGGTGGTGGGGTTTAGCCAAAGATAAGATCAAGGCCGATGATTCGATCAAGGCCAAGGTCGCTGAGTTGACCAAGGGTTTAAGCGGCGAAGAAGAAAAGGCGCGAGCGATCTATAACTTCTGCGCCCAGAAGATACGTTACGTGGCCGTGGAATACGGCCGGGCAGGATACGAGCCGCATGCGGCCTCCGATGTATATAAGAATAAATACGGCGACTGCAAAGATCAATCCATACTTCTGGTGACCATGTTTAAAGAGGCGGGAATAGGCGCCTGGCCGGTGTTAATACCTACCAAGGATTCTTACAATTTAAATCCGGATTTCCCCGGGGTATTTTTTGACCACTGCATTTGCGTTACCTCCATTAACGGGAAAGTCATCTTTCTTGATCCCACTGCCGAGACCTGTCCTTTCGGAGACCTGCCGGCCGGTGACCAGGCCCGCCGCGTACTCGTTTCCAAGGAAGAGGGATATAAAATCCTGGAAACTCCCCTTTTTCCCGCGGAGCATAATTTTTTAAGCCAGCGCTTAGTGATAAAAGTGGCGAAGGACGGCTCTGTCCAGGCCCAAAGGCTTGTTTATACCGGCGGGGCCTATGAACAGGCCCAGAGGTATTGGTTGTTATTCACGCCTCCGGAATTAGTCTCTGAAACCCTCAAGCAGAAGATACAGGAGGTTTCTATCGGCGCCTCTTTAGATAAATATGATATAGAGAATCTCGATAATCTTAATAAACCCGTGGTTTTACGCTATAGTTTTTCCGGGCCGGAGTATCTTATGCTTGCCGGGCCTTTACAGATCCTGCCGCAGTTAGCCATCGTTGATCCTTCCCTAACTGCCAAGGACAAGCGCGAATACCCCATTGAGTTTCAGGTATTGGAAGCTAAGGAGACAATCTACAGTATAGAGCTGCCGCGAGGTATAAGGGTCAAATACTTTCCTGAGAGCCTGGAGGCGCAGAGTCAATGGGTAGATTTCCTGGTGCAATACGGCTATAAAGACAATAAGATCTACTTTTATCAGAGGTCGCAGCTCAAAAAGACCACGATTCTGGAAAGCGAATACCCGGATTTTAAAAAATTCTTCGAGGGCTTTGCCAGAAGGATCAAACAACGGGTGATACTGGAAAAAAAGCCTTAAAATAATATGTACGATTTGACAGATTACCCCAAAGAGGAACGCCGTAAATACACACGTCTAGATTCGGCCTATCCGGTGCAGTTCAAGTTTATAAACGCCGAGACAAAGGCGGATCTCTCCGGGTGGATGCAGGGTTTTACGAATGATATCGGCAAGGGCGGGATCTGTCTTAAGGTAAATAAACCCTCTCCCGAATTTATCCAGTTGTTAAAAGAGGGTAAGGCGCACATCGGTTTAGAATTAGATATGCCTATTACCAGGAAGCCGATACCGGCAAGGGCGGCTATCTCCTGGTTCAGGTTTATTGAGGGGGATGGGGAAAAATGTCTTATCGGGCTGAAATTTTCCGAGATAGATACCGGTGATAATAATAAAATCTTGCGCTTTGCTCGGGCTAAAAAGATATTCACGCCCTTAGTAGTTGCGGTTATTGCGCTCTTGGTTTTTGCTTTTGCCGTAGATAGTTACATCAATATCAAATTGATCCGCGGGAATAAGGCCCTGGTCGAGCAGTTGGTTAAAGTGCTGCAGGATTCTAGTATCGCTAAGCAGAAGATAAAAGAGATAGATCGCCAGAAAGAGGATCTGAATATTAAGATCGAGGCCTTGGGGGTACGCATCAAGTCTCTGGAACAGGAGAAGCAGTCTGCTCAGGCGCAGGCCTCAAAGAGCGCGGAACTTAATTCCCGGATTGAAAAATTACTCCAGGACAAGGCGGGTCTTCAGGAGCAGATGATCAGCGTCCAGACCAAAGAGGCAGCTGTTACCGAAGAGCTGGTGCGCCTTGATAAAAGAAAGGTAGTTTTAGAGAAGGCGAATTTAGATAAGATGTACCGGTGGCTGGTGGTACATCAGAATCCGCGCACAGGGCTGGTGGTCAGTTTCGAAGGAGATAGCGATATCGCCGGCTGGGCATTTACCTATGATCAGGCTTTGGTAACGCAGTCTTATAGTATTTTTTCTGATTTTTCCCGGGCAAGAAAGATATTGGAGTTTTATAGCCACCGGGCAAAGAGGGTGAACGGTTTGTTTTTGGATGCTTATTATGTCTCTGACGGTTCTCCGGCGGAGTACATTATTCATTGCGGTCCGAACCTGTGGTTGGGTATCGCCGCCTTACAGTATGCCAAAAAAAGCCAGGATTCTAGCTATGTGGAATTAGCCAGGGATATTGCTCGGGGAATCATGAATTTGCAGAGTCAGGATGCCGACGGCGGCTTGCGTGGCGGGCCGGAAGTGGAATGGTACTCAACAGAGCATAATCTGGATGCCTACGCCTTTTTTAATATGTTATATGAGGTTACCGGAGATCAACAGTATAAAGACTCAGCCGCAAAGGTTTTGGGATGGCTGGTTAAATACGCCTACGGTAGGCCGGAACTTCCGGTAAAGCGCGGCAAGGGAGATTCCACTATCGCTACCGATACCTATGCCTGGTCTATTGCCGCGGTAGGCCCTAAGAAGCTTGAAGAGCTGGGTATGAATCCGGATAAGATCATAGAATTTGCCGAATCCACCTGTGCAGTGGAGGTAAGCTATACCCGTCCGGAAGGAAAAACTTTTAAGCTAAAGGGGTTTGATTTCGCCCCCCAACAACATCTGGCCCGAGGCGGGGTGATTTCTACGGAATGGACCTCCCAGATGATTATATCTTTTAAAATAATGTCGGCATTTTATTACGCAAAGAACAAGGTGGCTAAGGCTAAAGAATACGAGCAGAAGGCCGATGATTATCTGGCGCAATTAAGCAATCTGGTTATATCCAGCCCTTCCCCTACGGGCCAGGGAGAGGGATGTCTGCCCTATGCCACCGAGGAGATGGTTGATACCGGCCATGGCTGGATGACTCCCAAGGGTAAGACTACGGGTTCTATCGCCGGCACAGCTTATACGCTCTTCGCTTATTATAATTACAATCCTCTGGAGATGAAAGATTAATGCCCGGGTCGCAGGTCTGGTTTAAAATTTATAAAAAGCTTTATGCTGAATTCGGGCCGCAACACTGGTGGCCGGCAGAATCACCTTTTGAGGTCATGGTAGGGGCTATTCTTACCCAGAACACCAACTGGCAGAATGTGGAAAAGGCGATTAATAACCTCAGGGCCCACAAGGTACTAACGCCCAAAAGGTTGTATAAGACTCCGCATCGCAAACTGGCCTCGTTTATCAGATCCGCGGGCTACTATAATATAAAAGCTAAGCGCCTGCGCAGCTTGCTGGACTTTTTCTTTAAGGCCTATAATGGTAATATCGGTAAGATGCGCGCTGCCTCTACGGAGGATCTGCGCCAACAATTGCTTTCTGTAAACGGGGTGGGCCCGGAGACTGCGGATTCGATCCTCCTATACGCCCTGGATAAGCCGGTATTTGTGGTGGATGCTTATACCAGGCGCGCGCTCACCAGGCACGGGTTGATTGACCAGGATGCGCCTTACGGTAAGATCCAGGACCTATTCATGAGGAATTTAAAAAAAGATGTCCGGCTGTATAATGAATACCATGCCCTTTTAGTGAAACTGGGCAAGGATTATTGCCTTAAGAAAAAAGCGAGGTGCCAGGCATGTCCTCTTATGTAAATCTTAAATTATGTGCTTCCCTTTTGTTTTTTGCATTTTGCGTCCCGAGCTTTAATTCCTTTGCCGCGCCCTGTTACGGGACCAAGATGCCGGAGAAGAAAGAAATTTTCGCTGGGCTCCAGAGCCATATCATTTATAACAAGGACCTGGAAGGCGAATCCGGAAAGTTAAGGAGCACTCAGGAGTTTTTCCTTTTGTCTTACGGTGTCTATGATTGGCTTTCGCTTGATTTAAAAGGAGGCTTGGGTAATATCCAGAAACATTCATCCGTAAGCGAAGATATTGATTATCCCACCTACCTGGCAGGAGGTTATGGTTTTCGCGTCAGGCTTTACCAGGCGAATAACAAAAAAGCGGTCTTTGGCTTCCAGCATATTAGCGTGCATCCTAAGACTGTAAGCGTTGAAGGCTCAAAAAACAAGGTTGTGCTGGATGATTGGCAGTTTTCATTATTGGGCTCTTACGATTTTAAAAAAATTACCCCGTATTTAGGAGTCAGGTGGTCAAGGGTCGGCTATATCCATTGGAAGGATAAGGACCGTCAGTTAGTAAAATCAGACCTTACCAAGGATGTCGGCCTGATCTTAGGATTTGATTTACCGGTTACAGAGAAGATCTGGGTTAATCTTGAGGGGGGCCTGGTGGATGGCGAGGCAGCCTCCTTAAGCATCAATTATCGTTTCTGATCCGCCCTTTTTAACAATATGCCGCAATGATCAATCGAAAAAGACTGATAAAGATTACTCAGAACTTGATCCGCATAAACTCCGAGAATCCGCCGGGAAATGAATCTGCTATAGCCGGATACGTCAAAGATTTTCTGGGGGGCCTGGGTATTAAGGCAAAAATTTACGCCTTTAAAAAGAATCGTCCAAACGTAGTCGCTACCTTGAAGGTTAATGGCCGGAGAAAATCGCTGCTCATTACTCCTCACCTTGACACCGTGCCGCAGGGAAAAAATTGGAGGTTTCCTCCTTTCTCGGCAACTATCCATAATGGCAGGATATACGGCCTGGGGGCTACTGACTGCAAGGGAAATATCGCTGTATCCCTAGAGGTGATCAATAGCCTGGTTGAAGATGAGATTACCTTGGGCTATAATCTGATCTTTGCCGCAACCTCCGATGAGGAGACCGGCTCAGATTTGGGTCTAATACCCTTATTGGAAAAACGCCTGCTCTTTGCCGATGCGGCAGTGATTTTGGATTCCGATGATTTTAGTATCATCGTGGCCCAGAAGGGGCTTATCCATCTAAAGCTAAAGATCCAGGGCAAGAGGGCGCACGGCGCCTACCCCTGGCAAGGGATAAACGCGATAAATATCGCGGCAAAGATAATCCGCGATTTAGAAAAGTACAATTTTAGATATAAAAAGAACCGTTTTCTTAAGAGGCCTACGGTCAACGTGGGGACAATACACGGAGGTGATAAGGTAAATGTAGTAGCGGATTGGTGTGAGGTAGAGTTGGATTTTAGATTCTTACCCGGGACAAAAGACAAAGACGTCCTCTTGGCCTTGAGAAATATAGTCAAAAAATACTCGCGTCGGTTTAAGATAGAGATCCAGGGGATACAAAAGCCCTATGAAATACACATGCGGCATCCATTGGTCTTGGGTTTAGCGCAGGCAATGCGGCGAGTAGGTGTTCAAAGCGAAGTCGGAGGTTCGGAAGGCGCAACCACTATAACTTTTTTTCAGCATAAGAATATCCCTGCGGTGGCCACAGGATTTGGTAAAGAAGGATGTGCCCACACCATAAATGAGCATGTGAGTATCGATAGCCTCTATAAAGGCGCGCGTGTTTTAGAAGAATTCTTGAAGAGCTATAAGTTTGAATAATAATGACACCTGGCCCAGATCGGAATTGGGCCGGTGTTCGCTTACTGCGAAGGAGCACACATGGAACCGATAAAGATCGTTAAAAGGCCGCGGCTTAAAAGTCCTTACCTTATCTCGGCCTGGCCGGGCATGGGAGAGGTGGCTTTTAAGGCAGCGACGTATCTGATAGAAAAGTTAGGTCCGCAGGAGTTCGCTCAGATCGATCCCCAGGATTATTTTTATCAGACCGCGAGCGTGGTTCAGAAAGGCATATTGGGCATCCCGCAGCTGCCCTACGGAAAATTCTACTATTGGAAAAACAAGACCGGGAAAAACGATTTGATCATCTTTGTCAGTAATGCCCAGCCGGACCTGGTACGGGCGCAAGACTATTGTCAGAAGATCATTTCCCTGGCAAAAAGCTTCAAGGTCAAGAAGGCTATCGGTTTTGCCGCCAGCCCTCAACCCATAGATCACTTGCATCTTCCCAAGGTATGGTTTTGCGCCACATCTACTCAGATAAAAGAAGAACTCAAGAAATACAATCTTAATCTTATGGACGAAGGCACTATCAGCGGCATGAACGGATTATTCCTGGGGCTGGCCAAAAGTGAGGGGATTGACGGATTTTGCATGCTGGGCGAGATACCGCTTTATACTATCCAGATCGAAAACCCCAAAGCCTCTTACGCGGTCCTGGAGGCCTTAAACCGTATCTTATCCCTGGGCCTGGATTTAAGCGCCCTTATGAACCAGTCGCATGCGGTGGAGGAAGAGATCAACAAGCTTCTGGATTTTCTAAAAGTTGGCAATCCCGGGCATAGCGAAGGTCCGATCGGCGAAGAGGAGATCGAAAGGATAAAAAAATCCTTAGGGCAATTGACTAAGCTGCCGCGTTCTGTAAAAGAAAGGATCGACAAACTTTTTAAAGAAGCCAAATCCGATATCACAAAGGCGACCGAGCTTAAAAAAGAGCTTGATACCTGGAATGTTTATAAAGAATACGAAGACCAGTTCCTGGATTTATTTAAAAAATCCCAGGATAAGAATAATTAGATATGGAGAATCATACCATTAAAGCGGTCATCTTTGATCTCGGGAACGTGCTGATTGATTTTGACCACAGGATCTCCGCCAGGCGAATATCGGAGTTCACCGATAAGGCACCCGATGAGATCTTTGGAATATTTTTTGACTCCCGTCTTACTTCTGATTTTGAGTGCGGGAAGATTTCACCGGAAGATTTTTTTGTTCAGGTAAAACAGTTGCTGGGGTTAAAAATAGGTTTTGACGTATTTGTCCCTATCTGGAACGAAATATTCTTCTCAAGCGATAAGAACCGCCAGGTATATGAGCTGGTCAGGCGCTTGGGCCGGGATTATAAGACATGCCTCCTCTCCAATATCAATATCTTGCATTTTGAGTACCTGAAAAAAAAATTCCCCGTTTTTGACATATTTAGAAAAGTGGTAACCTCTTTTGAAGCAGGCGTCCAGAAACCGGATGCACTGATTTATGAATTGGCGGTCCGGGGCCTCGGGGTCAGTTTCGATGAGGTTTTTTATACCGACGATCGGCCGGAGCTGATCAAGGAGGCGCGGACGCTGGGCATACATAGTTTTGTTTTCCAGGGCATAGTACAGCTTGAGTCTGATCTAAAGAATCAGGGTATAAAGATTAATTAGCCTTATGTTATATCCCAAGATACTCCTCTCTCATGGAAGCGGCGGAAGATTAACCCATGCGTTGATCAACGACCTTTTTGTCAAGCGGTTTAAAAATCCCATCCTAAAAGAACTTTCCGATAGCGCCCGCTTAAATGGCCCATCCCAACCAATTGCCTTTACTACCGATTCCTTTGTGGTTTCTCCCATATTTTTTTCAGGTGGCGATATAGGCAAACTCGCGGTCTGCGGTACCATCAACGATTTAGTGATGCAGGCAGCGGTCCCAGAGTACCTGTCGCTTGCGCTTATTATCGAGGAAGGGTTTGAATACAAGACCCTGGAGAGGATCGTGGATTCGATCTCGCGCACGGCTCAAGCGGCAAAGGTTTTGATTGTTACCGGAGATACCAAGGTGGTAGAAAAGAATGCCGCGGATAAAATTTTTATCACCACTTCCGGCATAGGCAGGATCATAAAGAACAGGAGTTTATCGGTTAAAAATATTGCACCCCGGGATAAGATAATTCTTACCGGTGATATCGCGCGGCATGGCTTAGCGGTTTTATCCGGCCGTCAGGATTTAAATTTAGGTTTTAGCATAAAAAGCGACTGCGCGTTTTTACACACCTTGCTCATTCCTGTCTTAAAAAATAACAATGCTATAAAATTTATGCGCGATCCTACGCGTGGCGGGCTGGCTACAACACTGAATGAAGTTGCCCTGCGAATTGCTGGGAATCGACCCTTTATATATCGCTTGTGAGGGCCGGGCTATAATGGTGGTAAAAGAAAACAATGCCGCGGATATATTAAGTTTATTACGCCGGCATCCTTTAGGTAAGGGTGCGCGGGTTATCGGTAGCGTTACCAGAGAGCCCAGAGCCAAGGTAATTTTAAAGACTCAAGCCGGGACCCGGCGTATTGTAGATATGTTGACCAACGAGCCTCTCCCTCGCATATGTTGATATGAAGTCTCCCCGGTTTAAGCACAGGTTTTATAGGGATTGGAGCGGGGCGAAAGATTTATTCTCTAGCCGTATTGTTGAGAGAGAAACGGATTTAAGGATTTTTACCGACAAGCCACTGGACAAAGATTTCCTTCAAAAAAGGATTCAAAAATACCGTTTTGATATCGAAGGTTACATAGACAGGGACAGGAGATTTTTGTCCAGCCTTAAGCCAATCGTCGTAGAGCTTACAGCCCCGGGTATTGTTCGTAAAATGGCTAAAGAGGCCAATAATGCCAATGTTGGGCCAATGGCAGCAGTAGCCGGAGCCATAGCCCATTTTTTAGGCAAGGATTTATTACGCCGGGGATATAAAGAAGTAATTATAGAAAACGGGGGAGATATATTTTTGGCTAGTCGAAAGACCCGTTTCGTGGGTATTTACTCAGGGAAATCCAGGCTCTGGCAGGATTTGAAGATAAAGGTTCCAGTGCGGATCAGTCCTTTAGGCATCTGTACTTCTTCGGGGACCATAGGGCATTCCCTTAGTTTTGGCTGCGCAGAGAGCGCGGTGATTTTAGCTAAAGATGCGGTTTTGGCCGATGCAGTAGCTACGGCTACCTGTAATCGAGTGCAGAAAAAAGAGGATCTTCCGGATGCGGTTAATTTTGCCAGGCATATCCGGGGGGTTCTCGGCGCATGTGTTATCTTCAAGAACAATCTTACCAGCTGGGGAAAGATAGAGTTATTGAAATGAACCCTTCTTAAGATGCAAAAGACCAACATCCTTTTTGTGATTACAAAACTGGAATTGGGCGGGGCGCAGAAACAGCTTCTGGCTATTATCCGTGATCTCGACCGACAAAAATTCCAGCCTTATTTATTTACCTCCCGTGAAGGGTTTTTAGTAAGCGATGCACAGGTTGTTAAAGGCCTGGTTCTTTTTCGTTCCAGATTCCTGGAGCGCAAGATCAATCCTTTTAAAGACATTGTAAGTTTTTTCCAGTTGCGTTATTTTATTAAAAAAAACAAGATTCAGATCGTGCACACGCATAGTTCTAAAGCTGGCATTTTAGGAAGGCTGGCTGCCAGCTCATGCAAAGTGCCCGGCATAATTCACACCGTGCACGGATGGAGCTTTAATGATTTCCAGCCGGCCTGGAAGCGCGGTTTATTTATTTGGCTTGAGCGGATCTGCGGCGATTGCAGCGATAAGATTGCGGTGGTTTCAGATTGCGACCGCAAAAAGGGACTAGCTTTTAATATAGGCAGCCCTTCAAAATATCAGCGCATTAATTACGGTATTGATTACGGAGAGTTTGGTCAGCCAAGCCCGGATACGGAAAAAGAACTCAAACTGGATCCGCAGGATTTAGCCGTAGGCATGGTTTCATGTTTTAAACCACAAAAATCCCCGCAGGATTTTATTCGTCTTGCCCGCGCGGTCAGGGAACGGATGGATAATGTAAAATTTATTTTAGTTGGCGATGGGATCTTGCGCAGCCAGATAGAACGGTTAATCAAGAAATACAAATTAGAGAATGAAGTTTTGCTCTTGGGTTGGCGCGGGGATATACCGCAGATTTTATCTTGCCTGGATGTTTTTGTGCTGACTTCTTTATGGGAAGGGGTACCCATCGCTGCTTTAGAGGCAATGGCTTCTTCTTTGCCGGTGGTAGCTACAAAAACCGGAGGCATAGGAGAGATCATTTCCGACGGGAAAAACGGTTTTCTAAAAGCTCCGGGTGACATAACCGGACTGTCTGAGAAGTTAATGTTGTTGTTAAAGGATGCCGAGTTGCGGTCCAGGATGGGCCGGGAAGGGAAGGAGGGCTTGGGAGAAACTTTTCGTCTGGATAATATGCAAAAAAACTACTATAATCTATATACGGAGATACTGGAACACCATAGCATATTGTACGCCCCGCGCTAAGGGGTTCGCTACTGCATAACCCCCAATCCTATCGGATGGGCCAGTGTTTACTCACTGCGATGCCCGGCCTTATCGGATCGGCCGGCATTCGTTATTACGAAGGAGGAATGATGGAGAATGAAGTATTAAAGGTATTAATTGCTAATGTG
>JAPLLP010000204.1:12872-19211 GCA_026387515.1 Candidatus Omnitrophota bacterium
AAAAGGTAAGTATTGGCAAGACCGAGGCAATCAAGTTATTGATCGTCGGTCTTTTGACTAACGGCCACATCCTTGTCGAAGATGTCCCCGGCGTCGGCAAGACTACCTTGAGTCTTGCACTTGCCAAATCCATCGGAGGAGATTTCAAACGCATCCAGTTTACGCCGGATCTACTGCCATCCGACGTCACCGGAGGGTTTGTCTATAGCCCAAAGACAGGGGAATTCGATTTCCGTAAAGGCCCGGTATTTACCAATATCCTTCTTGCGGACGAGATCAACCGCACCACCCCGCGCACACAGTCCGCGCTTTTAGAGTGTATGCAGGAATATAGAGTGACCTTGGACGGTAAGACCTTTGTCTTGTCCCAACCGTTCATGGTAATAGCCACGCAAAACCCCATAGAATATCAAGGCACGTATTCTTTGCCCGAGGCCCAGATTGACAGGTTTCTTATGAAGATTGATATGGGGTATCCTTCTTTAGAAGAAGAAATAAGAGTAGTTGCGGGGCAGAAGCTCAGGCATCCGGTTGATGATTTAAAAAGCGCGATCAGTCTGGAGGATATCTTGCGCCTTCAGGAGAAGGTTAAGAATATCGAAGTCTCTTCGCATATCCTGGAATATATTACCCGCCTGGTAACTTCCACTCGCGCCGATAAAGAAGATATAAAATTAGGGGCTTCCCCCCGGGCCTCCATTGCACTGATGAAGGCCTCGTCTGCCTGGGCGCTTATTGATGGAAGAGATTATGTTATACCGGATGACGTAGTCAGGATGGCGCCCTACATATTAAAACACAGGGTGATCATGCAGCCCAAATCCATGGTGGCCGGAAAGACCGCCGGTTCAGTGGTAACGGAGCTGCTCAAAAATACACCGATTTCTTAAAAAGGCAAAAGGCATGCTTAAGTCATTTTATAAAAGGTGGTTATTTATATCCATTATAACTATCTTTAATTTGGTCATTGCCCTAAAGACTTCTTTAGGGTTTTTTTATTTTTTCTTCTGGGGGTTGGTGGCAGTGGTGGTGTTAAGCCTGGCCTGGCTTTTCTTGGCGCACCTGCTAGTTAAGGTTTCTTTTAGGCGACAGATGCGCGAGAACGTCTTTGCCCAAGACACCGTTGAGATAAAAACCGAGATTTCTAATAATAGCCCTTTTCCCTTGTTCAACCTGGTAATAAATGATTATCTTACCTTTGCCGCGCCCCGGGAAAGAGAAATTTCTCTTCTGGTGGAATACCTTAGGGGCAATTCTTCATTATCCATTGAATACAACCGCCTTGCCCCAAAGAGAGGCAAATATCTTATCGGCCCTTTCGTAGTATACTTCTTTGATCCGTTAGGGTTATTTTTCCTGAAGCGCAAGTATAATGTTTATAACGAGATATATATTTATCCTAATCCCGTTACCATAACAAAATTCCCTCCGCTAAAAGAAGGTGCCATGCCCTGGTTTGGCCTGCAGACCGCCCGTGCCCGGCTTGGCGATGATGAATTCTTCGGAACGCGGGAATACAAGGACGGCGACCCGGTAAAGACCATACACTGGATCTCTTCGGCCAGAAAGAATAAGCTTATTGTCAAGGAGTTCCAGAATCAGAGTTTTTTCCGCGCCACCATACTTTTTAATCTGCGCTACGATTATAGTTATGAAGATTCCCCGGATAGTATGGCCGAATATATGATCACCTTAGCCGCTTCGGTAGCGAAATATCTTATTAGTCAGGGGGTGTTGCTTGAAGTCGTTGCCCATACCGGAGAACTGGTGCGCATCTTGCCTAATAAAGGCCAGGAGCACATGGAGGATATCTTGAGGTTTCTTGCCGCAGCCGAGGTTAAAAGTGAGGCCAACCTCGGAGAGCTCTTTGAAGACTTCAGCCGTTCGATCCCCAGCGATTCAAACGTGGTGGTGATTATGCCGGATAAGGATTGGCAGTATATGGAAGGGATGTTTTCTCTGGAAAGAAGGAGTGTTTCAATTATACCCCTGATCCTGGCATCCTCCACCTTTTTATATTCCGTAGACAAAAAAACAGTGGCCAAGGATATCAAGAATAAGCTTTCTCAGGCCTTTAATTTTACCCCCATACTATTATCGCGGGGCGATAATCTGGAAGAGGCATTTCTTAAATCTTAAAAATGGACCAAAAAGATAAGCTTTTGCTTTCTGAATATATATGCGCGTTTTTATTGGTGGTTTTTGTCATCGCGCTATACGGCGGCGCCTTGTCCGGATACAACCTTTTTCTCATTGCCGCTCTTGTCTCAGGTTTTACCTTTAGCTGGTGGAGGCGCGAAAACCCCGGCCTCTGGCCAAAGATCTTTGTCACCCTGGGGACTATCGGCATATTCGGATGGATGGTCTACTCTGTAATAAACTCCTCGTTGTATTATAAAGATGTGATCCTGCTTTGTATCAAGGCCGCCCTTCTTTTGGAGGCCGTAGTAAGTTTTAACGCCTCCAACACTTCTTTGCTGACTCAACAAGAGGCTTTGACCATACCTTTGTGTATGGGTTTTGCTTTGTTCTTGCCAAAGTACTCGCTTGCCGTCTTTATATTTATCGGCGGATATTTCTTAAGCTGGCTGGTCCTTTTACGCGTTAAGTTTTACGCGCGTTTTAAATCGCAGGGAAAAAGCCCTTTAGTCAATAATCAAGCCAATCTTTTTGCGGCGACTATTTTCCTGATAGGTTCGTTAAGCGCATGGGGCATGTATTCCGTAATTCCTTTGGAGGCGCTTAAGTTGCACGGAATTTTTCAGGAAAAGTCTAAGCGGGGGATCAATATCAGTCCTGACCTTCTGGAAAAAGACTATTATGGATTGCAGGAGAAGATTACCAAGATGATCGTTGACCGCCATATACCGGGTCTTACTACCTCTGAAGACAGGCACGACGCGCTCAAATTTTTGGAGTCATTGATCAGGGAGCTGCCGGATACTTTTGAGGTGGATCAAGCAGAGCAGGGGCTGACGACCCAGTTCAAGATCCCCGGCCCGGGCGCGGAAAAGGATGCCGGAGAGAACACGACTTTGTTAAATAAATATGTGGAGGCAAAGAGCGAGGTTAATCTAAACAGGCTCAAAAGTGATGTTCTGGACGTTTTCAAAAATAACCCCCTGGATATAAAAGGGAGGCTCTCCGCGCTCAATGAGACTAACAAGATGCAGTCTGCCTCTTCCTTTGAGGATGTGCGTAAGAATAAGGAGCGACTGGCGAAAACAATCAATAAATCTTCTCTGGAACAGAATCTCAAAAACCAGGCCAGTGCGCTTTCCAGGCAAATGAGTTGTCAAAAAAAGGAGGAGTTAAAAGATAAGATCAACGTATTAAAAGAGCGTAATTGGCGCGATGAACTTTCCCGCATACTGGCGGCCATTGAAAAGATGCATACACTCAAAGAATTTGACCAGACAAAAAATAGTATCAGGGGTTTAAAGCCTGAGGCGCCGAAAGATATTAAGGTTATCTTGGGCGGCCTAGAGGAGATACTTTATGTTAAATTGGCCATGCTCCCATTGTCCGTCAGCAAAGACCTCAAAACGACGGCGCAAAAACAGAATCTGGCCGGAGAGAGGTTGATGGCGTTTGAAGCGAACGTTGACGCGCTAGTAGATGCCCAGATACCCCGGGAGCTCGGTGAATCCTACAGGCCGTTGCAGGAAAGGGCCAGGTTCGACAAAATGAATGTTTTTGAAGCAAACAAGGAATTGGCCGGGTTAAAAACCGAGGTTTTGATCAAAGAGAGAGAAGATAAGATCAAAGATGTGCTTGGGGGTAATACGCCGCCCGATTTAAAAGACAACTTTATAAAAGAACTGGATGGGGTGAAGGATAATGAGCAGAAAGCCCAGATTGTTCCAAGCTTTCAATATTTGAATGGTTGCGCGCAACAATTCATTGATTCCGGATTCGTAAATACAAAAAACCAAGAGGAGATTAAGGGCGCAATGAATGATCTGGAACAACTGTATATATTTAGGCTGGAGCTTAGGGATGAGGTTGAACCTCAAGAGCAAAATCCCCCCCCGGAAAAAGAGGAGCAACAAAAGCAATCGGAGCCCGAAGAACAGGTTAAGCCAGAGAAGAGGCTTTTATCAATTAAAGTCTTGCCTGAAATTCTAAGGGTGGCGCTGGGTCAGGTAAGGCAGTTCGTGGCTATCGGTACCTATTCGGATAATTCCCAGGAAGAATTGACCGCAAAAGCAGTATGGACTTGTTCTGACGAGAAGGTGGCTAAGGTGTCTTCCGGCAACGCCTCTACGTTAAATATAGGCACGGTTAAAATAACGGCAGAAAGCGAGAACGTAGTGTCTGAACCGGCAACTCTGGTGGTCAGGGAGGCGGAGTTGATGGCCATAGTCATTCCTTTTGAAAAAATTAAGCTTCCTCTCTGGGGGGAATTTACGCTTAAAGCAGAGGGTTACTACACGGATTATTCCCACAAGGATATCACTAGCCTGGTAAGCTGGAGCGTTGTGCCTAAAACGATTGCCAGGTTACAGGGGGCAAAACTCTCGGGAATTAAGTTAGGCCAGGCCAAGATAAGCGCTGAATATAAACAGATCAAAAGCCCGGAGGTAGGCATAAGCGTTATTCTTACCTTATGGGTGTTATTGGTTCTTGTTTTTTTTGCCGCACTATGCCTTATTTTAACCATAGCCTTTGCACTTTTCGTATTTTTTGTCTTAATGCGCAGAAGAGAAAAAAATATCCTGGTCTGCTGCCGCGATAATCCAAATAAGGCCGTCTTTCTTATCTACAATAACGCCGTAGAGGTACTTTCTCTGTTTGAGCCTAAAAGCAAAAGCTATAGCGCTCCGCTCTTTTTTGCCCAGAGCATAGTGGTTAAATTTGACATAAAAGATGGTGTATTTATTAAGCTTAGCGCAAAATATGCCGAGGCAAAATATAGCCGACACTCCTTAAGTATAGCTGATGCCCAAGAGGCAGTCCGGCAACATAACCTCTTCTTAAGCCAGGTATCCGGAAGACAGGGTTTTCTAAAATTATCCCTGAAAAAGGCGTTGAGTTTGTTTAAAAAAAGGCCGTTTTTTATCCATTTATAGGCTTTACTTACTGCATTAATAGTGGTAAAATAACTGCATTATAATTACGCCGCAATAATCCCCAATTTATTAATTTTCGGGTAGGAACAACGTATGTTTATCGATAGTTTGCTCCTAGCAGGCATCTCTTTTTCACTTTCCCTATTTTTTATGCTTTTATTCAAAATCTTCTCCTTAAAGCATAGAGTGCTCTTGAGGCAAAATATACCGCAAGTAGGCGGTATTGCCATCAGTTTGTCTTTCATAGTCAGCGTATTGACCGGTTTTTTTTGCCGCGGGCTTTTGCCCCGGCAGGCACTAGGCATTATCCTGGCTTCCCTGGCCATACTTGTTTTCGGGATCATCGACGACTGGAGGGAATCATCGATCCGGGATAAATTTTTCTTCCAGCTTATTGCTACCTCAATCCTATATTACTTTGGCATCAAAACCCAGATTGTATATATCGGGCCCTTTTTAAACGCCGTCATAACTTTCATCTGGGTTATCGGAGTCACCAATGCCTTTAATCATCTTGACGTTATGGACGGCATAGCCGCGGGCAATGCCATTATCGCTACTTGCGCGTTTTTAAGCATAGCTTTTTTAAACAACGATTTATTAAGCAGCGTTTTTACCTTAAGCCTATTCGGCGCGACTTGCGGTTTTATAATTTTTAACCTTCCTCCCGCCCGGGTATATCTTGGTAATTCCGGCAGCCATCTTTTGGGGTTTATTTTGGCAGCCCTGTCCATGGTTATAAGTTACGCGCCTATGGAGAAAAAGATCGCGCTTCTTTCACCGTTACTAATTCTGGGATTTCCTATATTTGATACCTTGTTTCTTATTCTCGTGCGCCTGAGCAGGAATAGGATGCCTTTTCAGAAGAGCAATGATCACCTGGTATTAAGGTTTTTGGCTATTGGTGTTTCTAAGAGGTCGGTTTTATTTTTCATTTTTGTGGTAGCGGGAATATTTTCCTTGTGCGGAGTTTTCTTGACAAGGTTTTCTAACTATAACGGCGCCTTTCTTGTATTGGGCGCGGTATTGGTTAGTTTTGTTATAGCCAAGGCGGGCTGGAAAATTAACGTCAATGACTAAGAAAAAAATTATCATTTTAGGTGCGGGTCTGGCGGGCTTAAGCGCTGCCTGGCACTTATCTAAAAGGGGCAGAGAGTACCAGATTTTTGTAAATGTACCTGAGATAGGAGGATTATGCCGTTCCAAGAAGACCGCGGGGTTTACCTTTGATTGCGACGGCCACCTATTGCATTTCCGTTCCCCCTAT
>JAPLLP010000204.1:19228-24790 GCA_026387515.1 Candidatus Omnitrophota bacterium
GGATTTATGCCTGTTCCCAATATATCCGCTATCCGTTCCAGGCGAATCTTTACGGGTTACCCCCGAAGATTGTCGAGGAATGCCTTCTTGGGTTCATCGAGGCCTCCAGAAACGGCCTGCACGCAAGTAAAGGCGCAACCAATTTCTTAGATTGGATATACCATACCTTTGGAGAAGGAATAGCCAGGCATTTTATGGTTCCCTATAATACCAAATTTTGGACCTTGAGTCCGAAGAAAATGACTTGTGAGTGGCTGGATGGTTTTATACCTGTTCCGTGCATGGACCATGTGGTGGAGGGTGCGATAGAAGAGAGTCTTCGACAATTCGGCTACAACAGCCGGTTCTGGTATCCCAAAACCGGAGGGATAAACGAGCTTCCTTTGGCTTTTGCCAAGAAAATCAAAAACATTCATACCAATTGCGGCGTAGAAAGGATCGATATTCAAAGAAAAGAAATAACCTTGTCTTCGGGAGCCAGGGAGAAGTTCGATTATCTGATTTCTACGCTTCCCTTACCGGAATTTCCGCGGCTAGCCGAAGGCATGCCTAAAGAAATTAACAAGTTGTTTAATAAATTAAAATGGAATTCTATCTTTAACCTGAATCTGGGGATAGAGAAAACTGACCGCACAAAAAGACACTGGGTATATTTTCCCGCTGATGATTTTTGTTTTTTCCGCGCCGGTTTTTACCATAGTTTTTCTTCGAGCCTTGTTCCGCAGGATAAAAGCTCTCTATATATCGAGGTTTCTTATTCCAAGGATAAACCGGTTGATAAAAATAATCTTAGCCTGGCGATCAAAAGGGACCTTAAGAAAGTGGGTTTAATGAGCGAGGGAGATCAGGTTTGCGCAGAAGACGTCAATGACATCAAATACGGCTACCCAATTTATGATGAGCACTACGCCTTGGCAAGGAGCTCAATTATAAAATATTTGGCCAAGAACGCGATTTTACCTTGCGGCCGCTACGGTTCCTGGCGTTATTTTTCCATGGAAAATACTATTTTAGACGGCAGACGAGTAACCTTAAGCTTATAATCTACCAAGCCAATTGTTATGTTTAATCAAATCCTAGCGAGGAAGGACTTAATAGCCCAGTTGGTTGTCCGGGATTTAAAAATAAAGTATCTGCGGCCGGTACTAGGGTCTTTTTGGGCTTTCCTATCGCCTCTATCCATGGTGCTAATCTTTTACCTCGTTTTCTACCGGATATTAAAGATAAATATTACCGAGGCCCCCTTTATGCTCTATCTAATGAGCGGGATATTTACCTGGAACTTTTTCCAGGAATCGATTTCTTCTTCGACCGTGAGTTTAGTAAATAGCAGAAACCTGATTAAAGAGGCCAATTTTCCGCACTATCTGATACCCATATCTATTGTATTGACCAATGCCATTAATTTTTTACCGACGCTCGCGGTATTGATTATTACTTCGCTTATCGTTTTAAAAGGGCTACCCTTGTTTATAATATTTTTACCCTTTGTAGTGTTGATCCATTTAGCCATAACTACAGGGTTTGCCATTATTTGTTCCATCCTTTATGTGAAGTGGCGCGATATAAAATACGTATTGGATGTGGTGTTGCTTTTAATGCTCTATCTGACACCGGCGTTCTATTCTATCATGCAGGTAAAGGGGGTGTTTCCGCGTTGGTTATTCATGCTTTATGCGCACAATCCTTTTGTGGGCATTTTAAATATGTACAGGGTTACGTTATTGAAAGGGTTTTGGGGCTTTGTGCATAAAGATATAGGGCTTATGGCTTTTATCGGCTTACCCGTTATTTTTGCCGTTTTAATTCTATACCTTTCCTACAAATTTTATCAAAGACAAAAGGCAGGCATAAATGACTACTTATCTTACTGACAATCAAAAGAATAATGTATCGGTAAAAAGCTTTGAGTTAAAAGAAGTTAGTAAGCAGTATCCTTTCTTGGGTAAAACTCCCGATGGGCTAAGCAGAAATTATCATGAATTTTGGGCCTTGAAAGACGTGTCTTTTGAGGTATATAAGGGTGAGGTTTTAGGCATCATCGGACGTAACGGCGCAGGAAAAACCACCCTTCTAAATATTATAGCCGGCGTGCTTTCTCCTACCGAAGGCCAGATTTCAGTTAAAACTAAGGTTCTCGGGTTATTTAATCTGGGCGTTGGTTTTCAAGAGGAGCTTACCGGGAGAGAGAATATCTTTTTAAACGGCGCGATATTGGGAGCGAAAAGAAAAGAGCTAGAGGATAAGTTGGGCGCTATCATAGCTTTTTCGGAATTGGGCAATTTTATTGATATGCCGCTAGGCAGTTATTCGCAAGGCATGCGCCTAAGGCTGGGGTTCAGCATTGTGGTAAATCTGGATACCGACATCTTGGTGTTGGATGAAGTTTTAGCGGTGGGAGACGTGCTTTTCCAGAACAAGTGTTTTGAGCGACTCATGGATTTTAAGCGCGCAGGAAAGACGCTTATAATTACCACGCAAGGCCTGGATCTAATCCAGCGGCTTTGCGACAGGGCGATTCTTTTAGACCACGGCAAAATCATATTCAGCGGTAATACCACAGAATGCGTTAATCATTACCGGGCGGTTTTGGATGCCGACAAGTTTTTCGTAGGCCCTCCCCCCAGAGAGACGAAATTAATAGAGAATACCAAGAAATGGGCGGATGACGTATCTTATTGGGGCAAGGAATTCGGGACCAAAGAGGCCGTTATCGCCAAGGTGGAATTATTGAATAAATTCGGCTGGGGCTGTGCCAGGATAAAAAGCGGCGAGAGGCTCAAGATTAAGGTGTATTTTAAAGTCAGAGAAAGGGTCAAGGACCCGCATTTTGGCATAGCTATTTTTAGGGAGGACGGGGTATATTGCCATGGGCCCAATACCGTATTTGATGGTTTCCAGATCCCGGAATTAAAACAAGGCGAGGGTTTTTTCTCCTTAGATTACCGCAGGTTTTTGCTTGCGCCGGGAGAATACCGGATATCTGTGGCCATTTGGGATAAAGACGAAGTCTTATCTTATAATTACCACGATGCTTATTATAAACTAACCGTAGATAGCGATAAGGAGTCAGAAGGTAGCCTTATAAATATTCCTGTCGAGCACAGGGATGTCGATGGCAATTTCGGCCGGAAGGGAATTTATCATCCGTTGGCCTTGGGCATATTAAAGGACAAGTGGGGCACAAAAGCCGAAGATCCCTCGATAATAGTGGAGTCTGTGCAGTTATTGGATTATCTTGAGGCGAGAAAAGAAGTTTTTATAACCAATGAAAAGTTGAGGTTAATTGTAACTTTCAGCGGTGACGCCCATGCCGGTGAGGATACTTTTCTCTGGGTAGGGATTTATCGCGATGACGGAGTGTACTGCCAGGGGTTATTAGAGAGGTTTTGCGATAAAATTTTTAATTTTATATTTCCCAAATTGCCATTATTGCCCGGGGGTTACAGGATCTCGGTTGGGGTCTGGAATGCCCGTTTACAAAAATTCATAATGTTCCATCACGGCACGTATCCATTTCGCATGGTCTTTGATCGCGAAGACCATGGCACGATATATCTGGAGCATGCCTGGGAATGGCGGTTACCAAAAAATTAAGAGGCCAAATATGAAAAAGACCTATCCAAAAGTCAGCATCATCACCGTGAACTTTAATGGTAGGAAGTACCTGAGGTCTTTTTTCCTTTCCCTTTCAAATCTTAACTATACAAAGAGTAAAATTGAAGTGATTTTTGTGGATAACGCCTCGACAGACGGTTCGGTTGAGTACGTGCGCAAGCGTTTCCCCAAGGTCAAAATTATAAAAAATAAGGTTAATAATTATTGCAAAGCGCTGAATTTAGGGTTTGGGGCTTCGCGCGCGCCATACTGCGCGTTATTGAATAACGACGTGAAGACCGATAAGAACTGGCTCGTAGAATTGGTAAAGGTGATGCTGAAAGAGAAAAATATCGCGGTAGCGGGAAGCAAGATATTGACCGCGGACGGCAAGATCCAGAACGCGGCGCATTACGAGCGCCCAAATTTTTATTGGGGAGAAAGAGGTGCGGGCGAGGAAAAAATAAAATTTGACAAACTAGAGGAGGTTCCGAGTTTATGCGGCGCAGCAGTCCTCTACAAAAAAGAAGCGGTTATCCAAGCAGGCTTATTTGATGAAGATTTTGTCATTTACGGCGAAGACGTGGATATGTCCTTTAGGTTGAGAGAAAAAGGCTATAAATTATATTTTGTCCCTACCAGCATTGTCTATCATAAATTTCACGGCACGGCAAGCGAAGAGCTCGCGCGGTTTTATATCGAGAGGAACCGCCTGTTATATTTAGCTAAGCACTATCCGCATAAATTAAGTAGTTCCCTGGTAGGGAGCGGCTATTTTACCGCAGCAAAGTCAGGCGATTCCGCCGGTAAGATATACTCTCTGTTTCCCGACATTATCCTGAAATTAATAAAGACGCATCCCTGGAATGAGGCAAAAGTAATTGCTTCTGAATTGTTCGAAGAGATCAAAAAAATTGTTAATTACGAAAATGATATTTTGATAAAGGAGCTAAACAAGCTGACCCAAGATAGGGATAAAACTAAAGAGATAAAAGAGCACATCTTAAAAGATTTGGAGCAGAAGACAATTGGAATTAAGCGCAAGGACGACGATCTCTTTAAAAAAACTCGCGATCTCGTTTTCTTGAATGATAAATTAAAGCTTCAGGATAACCTTATTAGTCAGTTAAATCTAGAGATCCAGAAACACCTGGAGAAATTAAAATCAGATGACACCCAGATCTCCGGCTTTACCAATCAGATCACTGAATTTAACCTGCGGATCCAGGAACAGCTGGATACCTTAAGGCGCAAGGACCAGCTTCTATCAGAGCGCGAGAATGAACTCGCCAACCTCAATAACGATCTCAGCAACCTCTCCCAAAAGCTGCGGCAGAAAGCGCAAGATATGCTGCTTAAGGATAACCAGCTGGTGGATAAGGACACCAAGATCTCCTCGCTTAACATTCAGATCAACGATTTCTCTCAGCAGCTCCAGCTGCACATCAGCGCCCTTAAAGACAAGGACCGGCTTTTATCAGAGCGTGACCAGGATATTACTAACCTCAAGAATGAATTTAATAACCTCTCTCAACAGCTGCGGGACCGCCTGAGCGAGCTTGCCACTACGTTTCACCGAGCTTGCTACTAAAGACACCCAGATCTCCGGCTTTACCAATCAGATCACTGAATTTAACCACCGGATACAGGAACAGCTGGATACCCTAAGGCACAAGGACCAGCTTCTATCAGAGCGCGAGAATGAACTCGCCAGCCTCAAGAACGACCTCAACAATCTCTCCCAACAGCTGCAGCATAAAGCGCAAGAGACGCTGCTTAAGGATAACCAGCTGGTGGATAAGGATACCAAGATCTCCTCGCTCAACAACCAGATCAACGACTTCTCTCAAGAGCTCCAGCTGCACATCAGCGCCCTTAAAGATAAGGATCAGCTTTTATCAGAGCGCGATCAGGATATTACTAACCTCAAGAATGAATTTAATAACCTCTCTCAACAGCTGCGGG
>JAPLLP010000054.1:0-1232 GCA_026387515.1 Candidatus Omnitrophota bacterium
GATTGTGATGTCACGATCCTGCAAAGTGACGTAAATACTGTCGGCGCTACGGAAAATTCTTTTACGGCAACGCCGATTACGGTTAAAGACGGCACTGCTGACCGTAAAGTAAGAGTCTTCTTTGATGTAAGCAGCACCTTATCTTCGGTACAAACGGGCCCAACCAGCTATATCATTTACCCTAACCCACCCACAGTTACAGTTTCGATCGAAAACCTGTAACCTGCCTGCTTTTCAAAAAAACAGTTGACAAATGCCAGTTCCTGTTATAAAATTAACAATCCTAATCAAAGAGCATTTTATCTATAACATATTGAAATATAATAACTTATAGATTTACACCTAGCGCTAACAGGAATTGCGCTGGTGTGCCCTTACTGGGCAAGGAGAAAAAATGGCAGAGTGGATAGGCATAGGTAAACGCGGCAGAAGGTGCTATGGGTTTGATGAAGTGGCCCTGGTACCTGGCGCGCAGACAGTAAACCCGGCTGAGGTTGATACCAGCTTTAAGATCAACGGAAAGAAATTCGATATCCCCATTTTGGCAGCGGCCATGGACGGAGTAGTAGATGTGAAATTTGCCGTGGAGATGTCCAAATTGGGCGGGATCGCGGTCTTAAATCTTGACGGTGTGCAGACTCGCTATGAAAATCCCGATGCCGTGTTGGAAAGAATTTCTAAGGCTAGCCCTCAAGAAGCTACTACGCTGATACAGTCAATTTATACTACTCCCATAAAAGAAAAACTGCTGGGAAAAAGGATTAAAGAGATAAAAGCCAAGAAAGGCACTGCCGTAGTCAGCTGTATCCCGGCGAACGCGCAAGAATTCGCCAAGCTTGCGGTAAACGCAGGAGCTGACATCTTCGTTATTCAATCCACGGTCACCACCACTAAACACCTATCCCGGCAATATAAAAGCCTGGATTTATTTAAATTCTGTAAAAATACGCCTATTCCGGTCATTCTCGGTAACTGCGTAACCTACGAAACCACCTTGGAATTAATGGGCACGGGTTGCGCCGGCCTACTTATTGGAATTGGCCCGGGAGCGGCTTGCACCACCCGAGGGGTATTAGGAATAGGAGTGCCGCAGGTCACTGCAACTGTAGACGCCGCAGCAGCAAGGGATTTTCATTATAAACGCACCGGTAAATATGTGCCTATTATTACGGACGGAGGCATGAACCGAGGCGGAGACATCTGCAAGGCCTTTGCCTCAGGAAGTGACGCAG
>JAPLLP010000054.1:1244-1949 GCA_026387515.1 Candidatus Omnitrophota bacterium
ATCGGCTCCAGCTTTGCCCGGGCAAAAGAAGCGCCCGGAAGAGGTTATCACTGGGGCATGGCGACTTCTCACATGAATCTTCCCCGCGGCACGCGCATTTACGTAGGCACCACAGGCACCTTAAAAGAAATCTTATTTGGTCCGGCAAAAGTAGATGACGGCTCACAAAACCTTATGGGCGCTTTAAAAACCTCCATGGGGTCGCTCGGGGCAAAGAATATCAAAGAGATGCAAAACGTCGAGATCATAATCGCGCCTTCAATCCAGACTGAAGGTAAGATCTTTCAGGTAGGCCAAAGGGTAGGGATGGGAAAATGACAAGACATACAATTTTAATCCTGGATTTCGGATCGCAATATACACAGCTGATTGCCCGGCGCGTGCGGGAAAATAAAGTCTTCTCGCGCATTATCCCGTACAACACCCCGGCAAAAGAAATAGCTACCATGAATCCTAAAGGGTTGATCCTTTCCGGAGGGCCAGCTTCTGCCATCACCAGAAAGAGCCCCTACCCGGATAAAGGAATATTTAAACTTGGAGTCCCTATCCTGGGTATATGCTATGGCATGCAGGTGATTAGCGAGATGTGCGGCGGCAAAGTCAGGCATACCAAGGAACGCGAATTCGGCAAGACTGAACTATTCATTGATGATAACCGCGACCTTTTCAGCCACATGCCGGGTAATCTTACCTGCTGGGCAAGCC
>JAPLLP010000124.1 GCA_026387515.1 Candidatus Omnitrophota bacterium
CCATATTGAGAATATAAACAAAGATCTTTATCTGGCAGATATAGAGGTGGACCTGTTACAGCCGTATTTAGGCCAGTCTATTACCCTTAAGGGCTGCGCTGTGAAAACAGATTTGAATGAGAAAATAAGGCTGGCCATTCTTTCTAATAAGATGCCGGTAGAAAGCCCGGATAAGTTGGCAGGTTTGTATTTAGGCCATTGCCCAAACCTTGAGGAGTCTTTTCAGGATTATAGCCGCAAAATAGAGCTTTCTACCTATGTCGGGAATGTCCAGAAATTTTCCTTACCGGATGATGCTTCGCTGTCTAGAGAGCCGGTGGAGAAAATCCTTGCCAATTATGTTAAAATATTGGATAGCTATCTGCGCTGGCATTTTCTGCCTTCGGGATACCAGAAGAAAGACTTTATTTCTACCAATGAAAATTTTTATAAACTTCCCGCCATGTTTGTCGCCGATAACAATAAGATTTCCGTTAAGATGCAGATTGGGGAGGATTACTCTTACCTTAAAGACTTAGATTACCTTATCCGTAGGTTTAACGAAAGGCAGATATTCTTTGACGCGGGGCAGTTGTTTTGCCTGGAGAATATTTCCCGGGCATAGCACGGTTTGTTCTTAGATTTAATTCCGGCGCTTATCTTTAACGTAATTACTTTTCTCCAGCGCTTTGGCAGCTTTCTTCAACTCTGCGCCTATCTCGCTGATTTCCGCCACGTGCTTAATGGAACGGGCCTGATTGTTGACTACGCCGATGGATATTGAAAGCAGAGGAATTTTGTGGATTTTACTTTGGCGGTCATAGCCGATGATAAAGTTATTTTCCCTGTCCTCCTGATTATAAAATGATGGAGCGATTTTGTCAAAATCATGGATTATCTTCTCACAAATTTCATCCGCAACATCCGGAGTAGTCACAATAACAAAATCATCGCCGCCGATATGACCGATAAAATCTTCAGGGTTGCCGTATTCCTTGGCAGCATTTAGTAATATGCGCGCAGTTTCGCGGATTACATTATCTCCGTGTTCAAACCCGTATTTATCATTATAAGCCTTGAATTTATCTAAATCGACATAGCAGACCGCAAACTGCTTTTGACTTTCAATACATTTTGAAAGCTCATTAAGGATTGCCACATTTCCGGGCAGACGGGTAAGTGGGTTTGCTTCAAGGTCTCTTTGCGTGCGCCTTAATACCATGCGTATCCTTGCCAGCAGTTCCTTTGGTTCAAATGGCTTTACCACATAATCATCTGCTCCGGCGTCAATTCCACTTATTTTATCGCTGACCTCGCCTTTGCCGGTAACCATAATTATGGGCAGATGCCGCAATAGCAGGTCTTTTTTGACCAAATTGCATACCTGGTGTCCGTCCATCTTAGGCATTTTGTAATCAAGGAGCGCTAAATTTTGTAATCAAGGAGCGCTAAATCTAGCGGCTTGGAGCGGATTATCTCCAAGGCCTCTTCGCCGTCTGCCGCTTCAATAGTTTCATAATTTTCTTCGGAGAGGGTAAGTTTAAGGATATCTCTTATATCCGCATCGTCATCAGCAATAAGTATTTTTATGCTCATAGTTAGGCCGCCTTAAGGGTAAAGCTAAAAGTTGAACCTTCACCAAGTTTGCTTTTTACCCATATTTTTCCTTGGTGGGCTTCGATAATATGTTTGATCAGGGTAAGTCCAAGGCCGGTGCCTTTTACCTCCCGGTTGATGGTATTATCTACACGGTAAAATTCTTCAAATATATGCTCCTGAGCCTCTTCGGGAATCCCGAAACCGGTGTCTTTAACATCGATCTGAACTATTTTATTTGAGCAATTTGCATTTATATTAATTTTTGCGTTTTGAGGCGTAAACTTAAGCGCGTTACCAACCAGATTAATAAATACTCTTTCAATCTGGCTGCGGTCAGCTAATATTTTTTGGCAATTACCGGCTATATCACTGCCAAAGCTGATATTTTTTGTTTTTAATTGTTCAGAGAGCAGGTCGAAGACTTTTTCGACGATAGCTTTTAAATCCAGGCTTTCTATCTTCATATCCACCTTGCCTGATTCGATGCGTGAGATATCCAGCAGGTCATTTACCATGTGCACCAGTTCGTCGCTATGGCGGTTAATTTTTTCAAGCCTGCTTTTTATTTCATCCGGTAACGCTCCAAGTTTACCGGCAAGTAGAATTGCTGCATAGCCCTTAATCGATGTAAGAGGGGTTCTTAATTCATGCGATACGCTTGAGATAAAATCGCTTTTGCGCTTGCTCATTTTTTTAACTTCTTCCAGTGCGCTAGTTAACTGACGTGTTCTTTCTTCGACTTTCATCTCTAGTTCTTGTTGCGACTTCCATGTTTTTTCAAAGAGGCGGGCATTATCTAAG
>JAPLLP010000118.1 GCA_026387515.1 Candidatus Omnitrophota bacterium
GGATTATTGATCGGGACCAAGACAGTAGCTTTGCCTTATTCCGCGTTGTTATTTATCCCGTTTTTGTTCCTGGCGGTCAAAAATAGATGCACCGTATACTTATTCACCATTTTTATTTTTCTTGTATTTATGCTGGGAGGTTTTACTTATCTGAAGAATTTTATATTTATGGGAAATCCGCTCTACCCTTTTGACCTTAGATTATTCGGAAGGGATATTTTTAAAGGGGTTATGGATGCTGCCACATATGCGGCTCATTTTGAGGCCAAGGATTATAAATTAACAAAGATTCTTTTCCATGAAGGTCTTGGCGGGCAGACTTTGATTTTTATCCTGCCGTCTATATTCATAGCTTTACCCGCAACAATCATTAAAAAGAGATTTGGAAAAGATTATTGGCTTCTCTATATTTTGGCTTTGCCTATTTTGTTGTTTTTAATCTGGCGCTTTTTAATACCTCTGGCAAATGTGCGTTATTTGTATCCGTTATTGGGAATAGGCATGGTGGTTGCATTTTACCTGATTTCGATTTTTAATATCCCCCTTAAGGTCATTAAGGCCCTGTCGATTATTTGTGTTATTGTTTCAGTTCCGGAGCTTGCTAAGCGCCATGAATTATTTTTCTATTTTTTATTATGCCATTTTTATTTAAACGTTTTAATCAATTGGCAAAAGTCCGAACTTTTGTAATTTTACCTTTATTTTTGGGCTTTTTTGCTTTAATATGGTTAAATCATAATTACCAGGATTGCGAATACGCGCGTTATCGAAAGATGGTGCGTTATTCAGGTTTTTGGCCCCAGGCTACCGAAGCTTGGCAGTGGCTAAATAGTAATACCGCGGGGAATAATATTGCTTATGTTGGCAGGCCGGTACTTTTTCCTTTATACGGTACGAATTTTAAAAATACCGTCTATTATGTATCAGTGAATAAGACCGATCCGGCAAAGCTAGAGTATTACCCCGGTTCTCATTATCGTTGGGGTAAGGATTTTCTTGAGTTACATCAAAACATTAAAGAAAAAGGGAATTACCGCGGCAATGCTAGTTTCGCGGTGTGGCTGGAAAATCTTATTCGACGCAAGACGGAATATTTATTCGTATATTCTTTACATCAGACCAAAGGTATCATTTTTCCCATGGAAGACGGCTGGGCCAAGGCCAATCCGGAGAAGTTTAACCTAGTTTTTTCTAACGAGATAGTGCATATCTACAGGGTGCAATATTAAAATGCCGCAGTTATCGGTTATAATTCCGGTTTACAATGAATCTGCCACCATCAGGCAGATATTAGAAAAAATAAATTCAATTCCCATCGATAAAGAGATAATAGTGGTAGACGATGGTTCTTCTGACGGGACCAGCAGGATTTTACACGATATCCATTATCCCAACCTCAAGCTCATTTTTCACACCTCTAACCGCGGAAAAGGCGCGGCTTTTTTGACCGGCCTGGATAACTCAAGCGGCGAATACGTGATCATCCAGGACGCTGATCTAGAGTATGACCCCAATGATTATCTGAGGCTTCTGGAGGCAATAAAGAGGGGTGATGCGGAGATGGTTTTGGGCGCCCGCTTTACCGCGGGATATAAAGGTATTTTTATGCAGCGATTAGGCAACCGGTGCCTATCCACTTACTTCAATTTTCTTTTTGGTTCGCATTTAAACGATTGTTATGCCTGTTATAAATTGATACGCAGAGATGTAGCTATTGGTCTAGGGCTAAGGGGCCAGGCCTTCAATATAGATATAGAGATCGTAGGTAAGATTTTAAAGAGAGGGTATCGCATAAAAGAAGTCCCGATCGCCTATAACCCGCGTAACTTTAAAGAAGGTAAAAAGATCCGCTGGAATGACGGTCTGCACGCGATATTTTATATGTTGAAATACCGTTTTGGAAGATAAATATGAAAATTATTTTGCAGGTTTTGGATAAGATTATATTAGTGTCAGCCGTAGCAATGCCTTTTTCTATGGCTATTGCCTCTGGGCCGCTGAATGTTTTTGTGGTATTGCTTATAGTCAGTTTCTTGTTAAAAATTATTTTAAAAAGAACAGGTTTCCTTGTTTCCCCGAAGGTCGCCTTACCCATATTTCTGTTCTTCCTGATTAATTGTTTGTCTATCATTCATTCTTCTAATTATGTTGATACCTTAAAGGGCGGGATTTTGCGGCTCCTGATGTACATTCTTGTATTTTTGGCCGTTGCCCGGGAAGTTAGGGATAGAAGATTCCTGACCTGGATCATCATATCGGCTGGCCTTGGCCTGGCCCTGGTATCTATAGACGGCATCTGGCAGGTTGTTGGAGGCAAAGATTTCATCAGGGGGTATGAGCCGGTATTGAATATAGGCTTGGCGCGGGCAACCGCCTCATTTAATGATTCTAACGTAATGGGGGTGTATCTTAGCGCCTTAAGCCCTTTGATGTTCGGCCTTGCTTTATATTCTTTCAAGGGGAAGGGAAAAATAATTTTTGTTTTGTTAAGCGTGTTGGCTTTGACAGGCATCGTCCTGACTTATTCGCGGCCCACGCTATTAGCGGTTTACATAGTTTTATTTTTCCTGGGATCAGTTAAGAAAGACAAGCTTATAATCGCATGTCTGGTTTTGTTCACCATAATTTCTCCTTTTATTTTGCCAAAGTCCGTTAAAGAATGGGCGCGCGAGCTCGAATATAATCCTTTAAGGATAATGTGCAACGATGACCGCATCGCCATATACCGTAATAGCCTGCGCATGATCAAGGCGCATCCGGTTATCGGGGTGGGCGCAAATACCTTCATGAAAAACTATAGATATTACAAGGAGTTCCCTGAATACCGCAACGTGGTGACTATCGACTATATTTATGCGCATAATAATTTTCTGCATATGGCCGGGGAGCTGGGGTTGTTAGGCTTGTCGTTATTTTTATGGTTCCTTTACGCAATTTTCAGGCAGGGGTTTTTAATTCTTAGCCGGATAAAGGATGATCATTCTAAGGTTATTTCTTTATCGTTATTGGCTTGCCTGATTGCTTTTCTGGTAAACGGCCTGACCGAAAGCAGTCTTTATTATTCCCGGGTCGCGCCATTGTTCTGGTATATTTGCGGGTTAGTTCTGGCGATGAATAATTTTGTGCCTGATGATTCAAAATAAGATTATCGCGTTTCGCAATGACCGATTCGGAGAATTCCTGCTTAATATCCCGGTATTCCGGGAATTAAAGCAGCGTTACCCGCAGACTGGGCTTACTGTGGTGGTTAATCCCGATGTCAAGCCACTGGCCGCGAGGATCCCGTTTATTGATAAAATATTGTGCTGGGAAAACAGAAGGCATGGATTTTTAGAAAAGATTAATTTTATCCGCGTTTTAAGAGAGCTAAAAGCGGATATAGCGATAATCTTAAATCCCAGCGAAGAATTAAATTTTATGGTTTATTTCTCGGGAATACCCATTAGGGTAGGGTATAATCGTAAGAGCGCCTTTTTTTTAAACCAAAGGATTCAAGACAGAAAAAACGAAGGTTTAAGGCATGAGGTTTCCTACAATTTGGATTTACTTAAGGCGATAGGGATGAATCCTGCCGCGCCGGATTTCACGGATTCTTTGCGTATTGAAGAAGAAGATTTTCCTTCGGCAAGGAGGGGTTTTTTGGGGCTTGAAGATAAACAATTCATCGTGATCCATCCCTGGGCTAGTAATTCGCAGAAAGAGTGGGGAGGGCTGAATTTTAGGCGGCTGAGCGAAAGGCTCGCTTCGGAAACTAAGTTGAAAATGGTGTTTGTGGGAGTTAAGGATGATATACTGAGGGCTCAAGATTTATGCCGAAATCTAGAAGCGATTAATTTAACCGGTGAGACCACGCTTTTAGAGCTGGCGGGGTTGTTAAAAAAAAGCAGGCTTCTTATCACTAATGATTCCGGGCCAATGCACCTGGCTGCGGTTTTAGGGGTGCCTACGGTTGCCATTTTTAGGAAATCTCCCCCGGCAGTAAGCGCGAGGCGTTGGGGCCCGGTGGGTGGCCATCACAGAATAATTGAGAATGATATTATAGGTGATATACAAGTAAGCGAGGTATACGATGCATCCAAAAAAAATCTCTAAAGATAGGGTCTACGTCCTTATTTTAGCCGGCGGCGTAGGTAGCCGTTTCTGGCCGTTTAGCCGGGAACTTGAGCCTAAGCAGTTTATGCAACTGGTGGGTAAGGAAACCCTTTTGCAGGATACGATAAGCCGCCTAAAGGGGTTTGTAAAGATGGACCATGTTTATATCATGACCAATAGGTCTTACTTTTATGAGATAAAAAAACAGGTCAATAAATTTTCCCTTCCGGAGGAGAATATCATATTAGAGCCGGAAGGCAGGAATACCGCTCCGGCAATAGGGTATTTTGCCGGTTTTATCCTTAAGAAAGACAAAGATGCCGTGTTTGTCACCTTGCCTTCGGACCATTATATTAAAGACAAAAATGAATTCAAAAAAACGCTGGAAAGATCCCTTGTTCCGGCCGGGGCAGGTTTTTTGGTAACTATCGGCATAAAGCCCCGTAAACCTTCTACTGGGTATGGTTATATAAAGATAAGGGGTAGTAAGATAACAGGTACCTATTTCCTGGTGGAGAAGTTCCTGGAGAAACCGAATATTAAAAAGGCCGCTAGATATGTGGCTAGTAAAGATTATTTTTGGAACAGTGGGATGTTTATCTGGCGGGCGGATATATTTTTAAGAGAGCTAAGGAAATATCAACCGGGACTGGAAGCTAGGTTATCCGGTATTCATGTAAAAGAAGACCTGGCAAGGATTTGGCCGGGTTTAACCTCGATTTCTGTGGATTATGCTATAATGGAGCACTCTAAGGGTATAGCCTTGGTGCCTGCGCTTTTTGACTGGACAGACCTGGGTTCTTGGGACGCGCTTGAAGAGGTCTTGCCCAAAGACAAACAAAAGAATATTATTCAGGCTGATAGCTTGAATTATAACTGTAAGGGCATTTCCGTATATAGCCGCGCCGGAAGGTTGATTTGCGCGCTGGGTTTAAACGATCTAATCATTGCCGATACGCCGGATGCCCTGCTTGTCTGTCATAAAGACAGGGCTCAAGATGTTAAGCAGGTGGTGGATAGCCTAAAAAAAGGTAAGCGTAAAGAGCATATTTCGCATACTACGGAAAAAAGGCCCTGGGGTTCTTATACTGTATTGCAGATGGGGGAGGGGTTTAAGATCAAGATAGTTGAGATTGATCCTAAAAAGCGGCTCAGCCTGCAGCGACACGCCAAACGCGCCGAACACTGGGTGGTTGTCTGCGGGACCGCTAAAGTAACCTGCGGTAGCCAGGTCAAGCTAGTGCATAGCAATGAGAGTATCTACATCCCGAAATTCACCAAACACCGGCTAGAAAATCCCGGTGATAACCAGCTTAAGATCGTAGAGGTGCAAACCGGCGCCTATCTAGAAGAAGATGATATCCAAAGATTCGAGGATGATTTCATAAGATAGGGACGTTTCCTATTAAAATTAATCTTAGTGCCACAAGCAGTTACAACAACACATTTTCCAGTTTTGTACTATTAATTTCAGCTGTAAATTCTCAGTAGTCACCAAGCTAAAAAAGATAAAGCAGAAATATTGAAAGGCATTGACAGAGTTTTTGCCGAAGTGAAAAAAACAGAGTATCTATTGGGAAGAAGGCTTGGAAGAAAGACTAATAAATGGGAAAAGGGAATATTAAACCTATATTATGAATTTTATGGTAAATATATTAAATATCTCAAATATCTCAAATATTGCAGAGATAATATGGTTCGTAAGTCTAAAAGAGCTAAAAAAATTATTCAGGAAATTGATAGTTTTCTTGCTTATTTAAACAATGTGGACAAGGAAGGAAATCGTGAGCTCACCCAAGACGAAATGAAAAAGTTTAAATCGATAATCAGAAAACAATTAAAAAGAGAAAGAGAACAATATAATCAAGAGCTAATGTTTATAGAATTCCATAAAAAACTTTATAACTTCGTAGCAGGATTATGCCTTGTTAAGCCAGCGATTGATATAGTTATTTAAAATTGCAAAGAAAGATAAAAACACAGGAAGGAGCGTATGGGTAGATTGGAAAAATTATTAATAAAAGATTAGAGTGGTGTTCTGCCAATAGAATCTGTCTAAATTTGCGCAAATTCCTTTGAGAGGTCGTAAAAGAGAACAGCCTCTTAGCTCAGTAAGAAGTTATTAAACACGTCCAATAGGGGGAGCTAATTATTGTGAAAATCCGAACTTGCTTTTTTCTTGCGGATTGAGCGGTAATACGTCTCAATTTCGGGGAATTGGTAGAGTTCAACTTTGGTTTTGAACCAGCGAGTTCGGATTTTGGTGATAAAAGCCAGCGAATGTTCAAGAGAATTTGTCGGTGAATATTTGCGTAATAAGATAAGTGGTATTCCGATCATACACTTTCATGGAAAGATATTTATTTTGCTGTTATTAAAGCGGAAAAAAGTGTTCTTATACCTAGAAGCAATTACTCAGTGAATTTAAAGAATATCTGGAGGATATTATGACAATTCAAAACAAAGAAGAAAACTGTAATTATAATTCTAATAGGCTATTNNGTATTATTTGAGCCTGATCCAAGGGAATATCAAGCACTTAAGTCTAGGTGTTCTAATAATTTTATAGTATTAAATTCTGCCCTATCAGATTCATCCAAAGAAATAGACTTCCATTTATGTAGAAAGCAGCAGGTATCCTCAGTCTACCTGCCTAATTTTGATTTTGTTAAGAAATTTCCTGATTCAGAAAGGTTCGAAGTATTAAAAACGATAAAACTAGCCGCGGATTCCCTTGATAATCAATTAAAAAAATACAATATAGCTGAAATTGATTTCATCAAAATAGATACACAAGGATATGAATTACCTATTTTACAAGGTAGTGTTGATGCGCTGGAAAAGGTTTTTGGATTAGAGGTCGAGGTCGAATTTGCTCCTATTTATCAGAATCAACCTTTGTTTAATGAAGTCGATAAGTTTCTTAGGCAAATGGGCTTCCACCTTTTCGATATTAAGAGATACTTTTGGAAACGAAAGACTGTCGAAAACTATAGAAGTTACAAAGGGCAAATAGTATTTGGCGATGCACTTTATTTTAAAAGCCCAGAAAAAATATTGCTGATGAATGAAATAACTGAAAAAAGAATAATTCGTTTGATTTCTATTTATTTAGCATATGGTTATACAGATTTGGCACAAGCATTGCTAGATATTACTGATAGCCAAGGTATATTATCTAAAGAAAAACGCAATATTATTAAGCACCTTCTTTCAATATTTAAAAATAGAACAGGAATACCGGATTTTAGAGGGAAAGAAAGAATATGGAGATTACTTATTAAACTTGCAGAAGTGTTTTCTGATAAAGGACCATATTCAGGAACAGATAGAGCTTTGGGGAATCTATAAAAACGCCAAACAAGTCACCGTACTTGACAGCTATTCTGTTGTGTTCCATGGCGGTAGGTGAGTTTGGTCGTCAGAGGATTTACAATAATAACTTATTGGAATATGTATTTCATCCTCATTTAATCCTTAAAAAGAAAAGGGCTATCAGGAAAGAACTTTTAATGGACTTCTATCATATCATTGAATTAAATGTGGTGATTTTAGGAGGCTCAACCATGCTTATCGAAGAAAATCGTAAATATAAGATAAACTGCTTAGGAGAACCACAGCTGGGGAAAAGAGGATTATATCCAACAATCAGCACAAAATCTTCTGGAAATTAAGTAAGAAGTATGATGGATTTTATCGCTTATGCTGATGGGGGAAATGATTTAATAGATATTAGCAATAAAACGAGGATCCCTGTTTGGGAGTTATATCCCATTATTGAAAAATTGATGAAAGTGGATTTATTAACAGCGGTTGATTAATGGGGATATTTTTAAAAAGACACCTTAGAAGCACTACCATTTTGAGAAATAGCCAATGAATGAAGAACATCTTTACTTTCTTATATAAGTTTGAATGAGAGACTTGATTTCTTTTTGCTTTTTGGGAGTTTTCCGCAAATAGGGTCTCAAACGGCGTTCGGTGATCACCCGCTCGGTCAGCGGATCGCCTAATTGCTCAAGGGCCTTAACAATCGAGTTATCCAGACTCAAAAGCCGGACATACTGGCATACCCGGACTCGGGAGATGCCTATCTTGGGGGCAAGGTCGCTTTCGTTCTTGGCTTGGCCGAATTATGAAATTGGAAAACACGAAGTTGCAATTAATTGATATTAAATAAGATGCATAATAAGGAACCGTCCCCTAAGTTTTTGATAATTAACCCGTTTGGTATCGGAGATGTGCTGTTTACCACCCCTGTCATAAGGGCGATAAAAGATTCTCTGCCGGACGCTAGGATAAGTTTTTGGTGTAATGAGAGGACCGCGGGCATCTTAAAGAGTATTCCCGAGATAGAAAACATTTTTGCCTTATCCCGCGGCGACCTGAAGAAAATTTATCGACAATCGTTTTTTCTAGGATTAAAAAAATCCTTAGGCCTTTTTTTTAGGATAAAGAACGGGCATTTTGACGTAACCATGGATTTCTCTTTGGATCATCGTTACGGATTAGTTTCAAAATTAGCCGGAATAAGGAGGAGGATCGGGCTCAACTACAGAAACAGGGGGAAATTTCTTACGGATAAAATTGATATCAAAGAGGGATATACCGGAAGGCACGTAGTCGAGTATTATCTTGATTTGCTGAAGTTTTTGAATATAGTCCCTAAAGAAAAAAGACTTTTTCTGATAGCCAGTGATACTCAAAAGATGAAGAGCAGGATATTGCTGGAATCTTTCGGCATTAAAGAGACTGATCTATTGGTTGGTATTGCTCCCGGGGCAGGGGCGAGCTGGGGGAAGAACGCCTTACTGAAACACTGGCCGGTGATCCGTTTTGCCCAGTTGGCCGAGCGGATAATCGAGGTATTCGGGGCAAAGGTATTAATTTTAGGTAGCCCTTCCGAGGCGCCAATTTCCGAGGCGATCAGCTATTCCATGAAGAAAAAACCGGTGGACCTGGTGGGCAGGATCACTTTGGAAGAGCTGCCTGCGGTAATCAGTAATTTAAAACTGTTAATCGCTAACGACGGCGGAGTGCTGCATATAGGCGTAGCCTTAGGAATAAAAACTGTTTCTATTTTTGGTCCGGTTGATGAGCAGGTCTATGGCGCGTATCCTGAATCAATAGAGCACATAGTGATCAAAAAAAGCCTGCTTTGCCGGCCGTGTTACAGGAATTTCCGTCTTGAGATCTGCAATATGGATAGGGAGTGCCTTAATTCAATAAGCACAAACGAGGTTTTTGACGCGGTACGCATACAATTGAGCTAAAAGGACACCTGGCCCAGATAGGAGATATAATTTGAAGATAACTTTTTCGGATTTAAACGCACAGCATCAAGAGATAAAAAAAGAAATTTCCCGTGCCATCGCGGGCGTAATGAAACGCGGTGATTTTATCTTAGGCCAGGATGTTTCTTCTTTTGAAAATGAATTTGCCGCTTTTTGCGGCGCTAAATACGCGGTGGGGGTAAGTTCCGGGACCTCGGCCTTGTTTTTGGCATTGCTCGCCCTGGGCGTGGGTAATAATGACGAAGTGATCGTTCCCAGTTTTACCTATATTGCCACAGCTGCAGCCGTAAGTTACACTGGCGCCAAGCCCGTATTCGTCGATATAAGAGAAGATACTTATAATATTGACGTTGCCAAGCTTGAAGAAGTCATTATTAAAAATACAAAAGCAAGTATCCCTTTCCATATCTACGGTCAGCCTGCAGAGATGCCAAAAATACTTGCAATAGCCAAAAGGCATGATCTTAAGGTAATAGAGGATGCCGCTCAGGCCCATGGGGCTAAAATCAAGATGCCTTCAGGAATTTGGGAGTCCGTAGGCAATATAGGAGACGCGGGGTGTTTTAGTTTTTATCCTTCAAAAAATCTGGGCGGGTTTGGCGACGGGGGATTAGTGGTTACGAATGATCCGAAGATCCGCGATAAAACTATAACTTTGCGCAACTGCGGCCGTAAAACCAAATATGATCATGTGGTGTTAGGCTATAATGCTCGGCTTGATACTTTACAGGCCGCAATTTTGAGAGTTAAGCTGGAAAAATTGAATGCCTGGAACCATATGCGTCAGAATGCGGCAAAGATTTACAATAAGTATTTGGGCGGGGTCAAAGGGGTTATTACTCCACATGCCGCGCCGGATGTCCAACATGTGTATCACGTTTATGCCATAAGGATAAAGAACCGGGATGAGGTTTTTCGGGAGCTTAAAGCTAGGGGAGTGGATGCGATTATTCATTATCCTATCCCGGTGCATTTGCAGAAGGCCTATGAAAACCTGGGGTATAAAAAGGGGGATTGTCCGGTTTCGGAAAAAATAGCAGGCGAGATTATTTCTTTACCCATGTTCCCCCACCTAAAAGAGAAACAAATAAAATACATTGCTAGTATTTTAAAAAACGCTATGACACCCCGCGCTAAGCGGATTTGCGCGGGTGTTCATCTACTATGAAAAAAATTCCCGTATCGGTAGTTGTATTAACCAAAAATGAAGAGTCTTGTATTGCCGAATGCCTGGATTCATTAAGCTGGGCTGATGAAATCATCTTGGTTGACGACCTAAGCCTTGACCGCACGGTTGAGATCGCCTCTAAGTATACGGATAAGATATTCTCCCGAAAAATGGACATCGAGGGCAGGCATCGCAATTGGGCATACGCGAAAGCAAAGAATGATTGGGTTTTAAGCCTGGATGCCGATGAGCAGGTTACTCCGGAATTAGGCAAAGAGATGTCCGAATCTATAAAAGGCTCAAGGTTAGCGGCTTATTCCATCCCCTTGCGTAATTTTATCGGTAATTATTGGGTGCGCTATGGCGGCTGGTACCCTGCAGCAAAAGTAAGGTTGTTCCGTAAGGACAAATTTCGCTATGAAGAAGCCGAGGTGCACCCGCGCGTTTTCATCGATGGGGCCTGCGGCCATCTTAAATCAGACATTATCCATAAGGGTTATCCTGACCTGGAGCATTTTTTAGGCAGCATTAACCGTCAGTCCACCTTGGAAGCTAAAAAATGGCTAAATTCCAATAGAAAAATGTCCGTGGGTAAGATAATCTGGCGCAGCGTGGACCGTTTTTTCCGTAGATACTTGCGCAAAAAGGGCTACAAAGACGGGTTCTACGGGTTTACTATCGCCTATCTAGATAGCTTCTATCAGGTCATAAGCTATGTTAAATACAGGGAGATGTTGAATAAAAAATGAAGGCAGTTTTTTTGGACCGTGATGGAGTAATTAATAGATATCCCGGGGATTTGCAATACGTAAAGAGCTGGGAAGAGTTTA
>JAPLLP010000027.1:0-355 GCA_026387515.1 Candidatus Omnitrophota bacterium
GTGGAATGGGTAGGTGCTACTGTAGTATTGTGTGATGTGGAAGCTGATTCGCTTAACATTGATATCGCGAAAGCAAAAAAACTTATTACCAAAAAGACAAAAGCGATTATTCCTGTCCATATTGCCGGATATCCCTGCGTAATGGATAATCTTGGGGAGCTTGCAAAGAAACACAGGCTCTACATTATCGAAGATGCGGCTCATGCATCTGGCACTAAGTTTAAAGGGAAGAAAATCGGCAACTTCTCTGATTGTACGGTATTTAGTTTTTACGCTACCAAAAACCTTGCGACGGGGGAAGGTGGTATGGTTGTCGCAAGGGATAAGCCCTTTATTGATAAAATACGAAAAAAAA
>JAPLLP010000027.1:371-2426 GCA_026387515.1 Candidatus Omnitrophota bacterium
AATAAATAAGGAAGCATTTAAGCGCTACGAAAAAGCAGGTACTTGGTTGTATGATATTGAGGAGTTGGGTTATAAGTACAACTTTGACGATATCCATGCTTCACTCGGCCTTGTACAATTACGCAGGCTCGATGGCATGCTGGCGCGAAGAAGGGAGATCGCGCGGATGTATCGACAGGCATTGGAAGGGGTTGTTGATTTCAGTGCAGATTCTTCTGAACACTTTCATACCTACCATTTGTTTTTAGCAAGACTCATGAAAGATTCATTAAACAGGGATGATATTATTCAGGAACTTAAAAGCAATAATGTTGGCGCCAGCGTTCATTATATTCCGTTACATTTGCACAGTTATTATAAAAAAAGGTTTGCGCAAGAAGATTTTCCCGTTGCCAATCGAGTATTTAAATCGATTTTCTCAATACCTATGTTTTCCGCTATGAGGGACAGTGATGTAGAATATGTTATTCAACAGCTTAAGGCTATCATATTAAGGAGAAAACTATGAAAACCATAACTCAAAAAATGCTTGAAAAAAAAGTTGCTTCGGTTTGGGGAGTTGGATACCTGGGGTATACTACGATTCTCAAATTACAGCATAGCGGTTTTCGAGTTGTTTGTTTTGACCTGAATTCTACCCAGTTGCATCGGTTTCAGAATCAGGGTGCCAGTTGCACTAATGAACAGGAAGCTTGTTGGTCAAGGCGAGGGTATGTGCCAAGGCTTGATGCTTCTAAAATTACTATTTCCCTGAATCCGAATGAACTTTTTAAAGCTTCGGATATCCACTTTATCGCAATACCTGAATCTTCGAAAGATAAGAAGCGTACAGTCGCAGAAAAACTCGTTGGATACTTCATCAGGAATTTGAAAAAAAAAGGTCCGCCTCCTCTTTTAATTTTTGAATCAGCGTTTGTCCCTGGGCATATCGAAAAGCATTTTCTTACACCTTTACGTAAAGAAGGATTTGTCTGTGGAAAACACTATTTTCTTGGTATCTGGTTCCGGACTGACTGGATGATAGAGTCTTTTATAGATAATAAGGAAGCCATGCCTGCTGTGGGATATTGCGGTAAGAGTAATGAAATCCTGGATGAAGTCCTAAGGTATTTTGATATTCCTTTTTTTAAGTTTGCCAGTGTCAGAGAAGCGGAGATTTATATCAACGCATTTAATGCGATTCAGGCGATGGTGAATGATTTTGTGCGGCAACTTTCTTTGGGGTACCCTGCAATTGACATGCGTAAGGTTGCTTCGCTGCTTTTTGCCAACGTCCGGCTTGACGAGTGCCAGCTTAATATGGGAACCGGCGGGACAAAAATGATACTTGCAATTGATAACCTGATTGAGGGTAGTGTTAATCCCGGTAGCCTTACGCTTTTACGGGAATTTCAAGATTTAAATATTTCCTCGGTTTTGGCTTATGGCGAATATATAATTCGACACGGCTATAAAAGTGTCACGATTCTGGGTTTGACCTATAGAGGGAATCAGAAGGATATTACGCTATCTCCCTCCATAACGCTTGCTGATTACCTGATTAAAAATTCAGTTAATGTATCGCTTCACGATCCTTTGTTTGAAGAAAAAGAGATAGAAACAATGGTGAAGGGGGCGAGAGTTGTCCGTTTTTCGAAGGATGTTTTTCAAAGCGATGTCGTAATTGTTGCCTCAGACCACGATGAATATAAATATCTTTCTCAAAAACAGCTTGGAGCGTTTGGTGGTAAGACTAAGTTGGTTATCGATAATGACGGAATTTGGTCGAAATTAAATTTTAAAAATACAACCCGATATGTCCAGGTTGGAGACGGTAGCCTTAATTTATTCAGTTAACGTATGTGTGGAATTGCAGGAATTATAGCTAAGGACAAAAAACAAGATACCAAAAAGCTTATCCATCGGATGCTTGCTCGGCTAAAGCACCGCGGCCCAAATCAGACGGGTGTGTATCAATCGGGTAATGTAACGCTCGGTATGGTTAGGTTAAGTATTATTGATCAAGAAGAGCATCAGATACCTTACGTTTCCACGGATGGTAGAGCAATAGCGGTA
>JAPLLP010000041.1:0-1657 GCA_026387515.1 Candidatus Omnitrophota bacterium
AATATGTATCATTTAAATTTAGACTATGTCGATAGAAGTAAAAAGTTCCTCAGCCGGCTCAAGGGAATTACTGATCCGGAAGAAAAAAGGAAAATCATCGGTGATGAATTTATAAAAACCTTTGAAGAGGAAGCGGAAAAAGTAAAAGGCGTAAAATTCTTAGGACAGGGGACATTGTATCCGGATGTAATAGAATCTATTTCTATAACCGGCGCTCCGTCAAGCCGAATTAAAAGCCATCACAATGTCGGCGGCTTACCGGCACATATGAAACTAAAGCTCATTGAACCGTTTAGAGACTTATTTAAAGATGAAGTCCGTGCTATCGGTAAAGAAATGGGTTTACCGGATCATGTTATTTATCGCCAGCCATTCCCTGGGCCGGGCTTGGCAATCCGTATTATCGGAGAAGTTACCGCGGAAAGGCTTGAGGTTTTACGGGAAGCTGATCAAAGAGTAATAGAAGAAATTACCAAGGCTGGCCTCTATACCGAAGTTTGGCAGTCTTTTGCGATATTGCTGCCAATAAAAAGCGTTGGAGTCATGGGCGTTGGCGTAATGGGAGATGAACGCACTTATGAAAATGTCGTAGCAGTCCGTTGTGTTACCAGTGTTGATGGCATGACAGCTGATTGGGCAAAGTTACCCAGTGAAGTCTTAGAAAAAATTTCTAATCGCGTAATTAATGAAGTTAAAGGTGTAAACCGCGTAGTTTACGATATCAGTTCAAAGCCACCTGCGACGATAGAGTGGGAATAATTAAGTTTGCCGGTTAGCCAGTTTACCTGTTTAACTGGTTAACCCGCTAACTCGTTAACCCGTTAACACAAATGTCTCATTCCGATTTTATCCACTTACACCTGCATACCCAATACAGCCTCTTAGACGGCGCCTGCAGAATTCCGGATATTCTCGCTTTGGCTAATCAATATAAAATGGATTCTTTGGCTATTACCGACCATGGAGTGATGTTCGGAGCAATTGAATTCTATATCGCCGCCCAAAAAGCAGGAATAAAACCGATTATTGGTTGTGAAGTTTATGTTGCTCCAAAAAGCCGCTTCGATAAAACTATTCATAACTCAAGTGATACATCGTATCATTTAATTTTGTTAGCCAAGGATGAAACAGGCTACCAAAATTTAATGAAGTTAGTTTCTACCGGTTATCTGGAAGGGTTTTATTATAAGCCGCGTATAGATAAGGAAGTTTTAACCGAGTTTCATAAGGGCCTAATTGGTTTGACAGCTTGTTTAAAAGGCGAGATTCCGGTAATGCTTACCCAAGGGCGGTTTAATGATGCTTTAAAAACTGCCGATGAATATTTAAATATTTTAGGCAAAGAGAACTTTTACCTTGAAGTTCAAGAAAATCTCATACCCGAACAAAAAATCGTTAACCAGGGCCTGGTTAAGATTTCAAAAGAATTAAATATTCCGCTTGTTGCCACAAATGACGTGCATTATTTAAATAAAAAAGATGCTCCAAGCCATGAAGCCTTGCTTTGTATCCAGACCCAAACTACACTTGATGATCCAAACCGCATGAAGTTTTCAACAAGCGAATTTTATTTTAAGTCGCCTCAGGAAATGAAAAAAATATTTCAGGAGCTTCCTGAGGCGATTAATAACACGCTTGAAATTGCCAGACGTTGTAA
>JAPLLP010000041.1:1733-2185 GCA_026387515.1 Candidatus Omnitrophota bacterium
GTAGGTAAAACCAAAGAAGATTATTGAGAAGAGCTTTGCCAAATCGGCCTGAAAGAAAAATGCCTCGACGCAGATGATTCAATTAAAGAGCGCCTTAAACATGAATTAAAAACAATTAAAAATATGGGTTTTGTCAGCTACTTTTTGATTGTTTGGGATTTTATTCATTACGCAAAAGCAAATAAAATCCCGGTTGGTCCGGGCAGAGGCAGCGCTGCGGGAAGTTTAGTCAGTTATCTTTTGGGTATTACTGATATAAATCCGCTTAAATACGGCTTATTATTTGAACGTTTTTTAAATCCGGAAAGAATCGGATTGCCTGATATTGATATTGATTTTTGCTATGAAAGACGGCAGGAAGTAATAGATTATGTGACAAAAAAATACGGGCAGGAGAATGTTGCTCAAATTATTACTTTTGGTACGATGCAGGCACGCGCAGTTGTGCGTGA
>JAPLLP010000276.1:0-8700 GCA_026387515.1 Candidatus Omnitrophota bacterium
TAAAGAGTGTTTTTATCGCCGCACGCTCCAAGAATGAAATTGCCATATCCGCCCTAGACAACGCCGCCAAAAGATTAGGGGTAAAGGTGGCAGGCCTGGTGAATTTATTGAATCCTCAGGTAGTGGTTATAGGCGGAGGGTTTGAAGAGGCAGGCGAGGCATTCTTGAACAGGGTTAATCTTACAGTCAGGGACTGGGCCTTCCGGGAATCTACTGACGGCTTAAAGATCGTGTATTCGCAGTTGAGGGAAAATGCGGTAGCGGTGGGTGCGGCGAGCCTGGTGATGCAGCAGGTGTTTTCCCGATTAAGCTAAATGGTCTTGTCTTCATGGAAGACACCCCGCGCAGATAGGAATTGCGCGGGTGTTATCCTGGCGGATAAGGGGGTGTGATGGAGCAGAAGATAAAGATTATTATCATCGCACTGGGCGCGATAGTCGTCGTATTAATTCTAAGTCTTTTTATTAATATAGGTTCCAAACAGTCAGTTCTCCGCGATAAATTCTCCCTCAAGAAAGATAACGATTCGCTTTTATCCCAACTCTCAGAGACTATTCAGGATAAGAAACGCGTTGAAGATAAAATAAACGCCCTCAATGGCGAAATGGATAAGCTCGCTCAGGAAAAAGACAGCATTGAGAAGAAGTATGCTTCGGTTGAGAAAGAGAGAGCGGAGTTGGCCGAGCAGGTAAAAAAATTAAAAGCAGAGCAACAGTCCTCTGTGCCTCATGAGCAAGGTGTTGTAAAATCACAGGCTGAGGACGCTTATTGGGGGGCGATTTTTAAGGCCAAGGCCGATATGGAGATCCAGCTTGAGGCAATGCGCAGCGAATTAAAAACCGCCCAGATCAACAACGAGCAGCTTCAAAGGGAGAAGGCCGCGTTGGAATTAGAGGTAACTAATCTTGACCGCGAGAAGCAGGATTATAGACGCCAGATTGATTACAACAAGAAGCTCATGGATAGCATTAGCCAGGAATTAGTAAGAGAGAAGAACGATAAATTCCAGATCGAGGAATCCACTAAGACGATCAAGAACGAAAACTTAACTTTGCGCCGGCAGCTCTCCAGCCTCACAAGCCGAAAGATCAGCCTGGAACGCAGGCTCACCGAACTTCAGGGGAAAAATAAAGACCTGGATAACAGGTTCGGCGAGATGGACGTGCTTTTAAAAGAGAAGATGTCGCAGGTAGATAACTTGAAATCCCAGTTGTATTCTAAAGAATCAGCGCCTCGGGCGCAGGCCCAGGAGGCTTCGAGCGCTCCGGAAAAAGAAAATTCCGTAGAGTTGCCGCCGATAGTAGTGCGGCCCAAGCAGGAAACGTCTCCTGTGCATGAAATGCCGATCGCCCTTATCGGCAAGGTTATGGCACTAAACAAGGACAATAATTTTGTCATCGTGGATTTAGGCGAGGATTCCGGGGTGAAATTAGGAGATACCTTCAAGGCCTATCGAGACGGCAAGGCAATCGCGAATCTGGAAGTGATACAGTGCCGCAGGTCTATCTCGGCCTGTGATATAAAGAATGACACTACGCCTATAAAAGTAGGCGATATCGTTAAATAGTTTTTTTACGGCTTTATTTTTATTATGGTCCGCATTAAAAAGACCCCTTCTAAGACTATCTCCATAGAGGATGTTGCCCGCCGTGCCGGTGTCTCTATTACCACTGTTTCGCGAGTGATCAATAAGTTTACCTCGGTTAAAGAAAAAAACCGCTCTAGGGTCCTTGAGGTGATAAAAGAGCTGAACTTTCAGCCTTCTGTCTTTGCCCAGCGCCTGGCTACGGGAAAGAGTAATGTCGTGGCCCTGGTTATCCCGCGATATGAGGGAATGTTCTATTCTTTCTATGTCCTGGAATTGATCCGCGGCATCGGGACGCTTTGCGAGGTTCTAAAATTGGATCTATTGCTGCATCTGACCGGCGCAAAAATAGACGTTAACCTGCGGGGTGCCGGAGGCGTTATATTCTCCGATATCATCGGCAACCGCGAACAGCTCGACGAGGCTTTTCGTAGTGGTACCAGCTGCGTAGTGATTAATAACTGCGTAAGCGACCTGGATGTAGATTGCGTCGCGGTAGATAATTTAGGCGGAGCCGTCTCGGCCGTGGAATATTTAATCAGCCTCGGCCACAAAAAAATAGCGCATATTACCGGAGACCTGATTACCCAGGCAGCGCAACAGCGCCTGCAAGGATATAATGACGCGCTTAAGAAACACGGGCTTTTAGTCGATGAACGCTACATATTTAAGACAGACTATTCCCGCGGGCATGCGCGTCAGGCAGCGGAGAGACTTTTGAAGATTTCCGAACCGGCAACAGCGGTGTTTGTGGCCTCGGATTCTATGGCCCTGGAAGTTATGGCCGTGGCCAGGGAATTGGGAAAACATATTCCTGATGACCTTTCGATAGTAGGGTTTGATGATAATCCTTCCGGGCTTTATGGGCCGGTAGCGCTTACTACCATTAGGCAGCCGCTAGTCAAGATGGCCCAGGAAGGGGTAAAAAGGTTAAACCTGCTCATGCAGGAGGCAAAACGCCCTAAGGCGCAAAAGTTGATCTTGCCGACGGAGCTGGTGATCCGGGAATCCTGCCGCGTCCCCCGATAGTACGAAACTACAACTGGTTGTAGTTTCGGAATACAATTATACAATATATTGTATAATTTGCTTGACAGGAAAATTTGTTGGTATTATACTTTAGCTTATAAAATAACCGTCATCATTTTAGTTTTACCAGGAGGCAGTAATGGATTTACAATTATCTGAGAATGCGCTTACTGTGTTAAAACGCAGGTATTTGACTAAGGATGAGGCAGGCAGGGTGATCGAAACGCCTGATGAGATGTTCAGGCGCGTGGCCAAGGCAATCGCCCAAGCGGATACGCTTTACAGCAAAAGTGCCCAAGAGGTGAGTAGCCTTGAAGAATCCTTTTACCGGATGATGACGGCATTGGAATTTATGCCCAATTCTCCCTGCTTAATGAATGCCGGCAAAGACCTTGGGCAGCTCTCTGCCTGCTTTGTGCTACCGATAGAAGACTCTATGGATTCTATCTTCGAAAGCCTCAAGGTAACGGCCATGATTCATAAGAGCGGAGGGGGCACCGGTTTTTCCTTTTCGCGCCTAAGGCCCAAGAACGCCGTGGTTAAAACCACCGGCGGAGTGGCTTCGGGTCCGATCTCTTTTATGAAAGTCTATGACGCGGCAACCGAAGCGGTAAAACAGGGCGGCACCCGCAGGGGCGCGAACATGGGTATCTTAAGGGTAGATCATCCGGATATATTAGAGTTTATTACCTGCAAGGAAAATAACAAGCATATTACCAATTTCAATATCTCAGTCGCCGTCACCAATGAGTTTATGGAGAAGCTAAAAAATAACGGCGAATATGAGTTGGTAGACCCGCATACCAAGAAATCCGTAGAGCTCCTAAAGGCAAGCGATGTTTTTAACCTTATCGTAAAACAGGCGCACAAGAATGGCGAGCCGGGCATTATTTTTATTGATCGGATGAACGAATTTAACCCTACGCCAAAATTAGGCAACTACGAGTCAACTAATCCATGCGGCGAACAGGTGCTCTTGCCTTATGAAAGTTGTGATCTGGGATCTATAAATCTACTAGGCCTGGCTAAAAAGGTCGGCAACCGCCATGAAATTGACTGGGAGAGGCTTAAAGAGGTTACTCGCCTGGCCGTGCATTTTCTGGATAATTTGATCGATGTAAATAGATTTCCGCTTGGGCAAATAGAAAAGGCGACAAAACTAACGCGTAAGATAGGCCTGGGTGTCATGGGTTGGGCAAGTTTATTGATACGCCTTAATATACCCTATAACAGCGAAGAGGCAGTGGCCCTGGCAGAAAAAGTGATGTTCTTTGTTTTGGCCGAGGCAACCAAGAAGTCGCTTGAGTTAGGTAAGACTAAGGGTATTTTTCCCGCTTTTAAAGGCTCAAGCTACGATAGAAAAGATAACCCCCTGCGTATGAGAAATGCCACCTTAACCACCATCGCGCCTACAGGCACCATCAGTATCATTGCCGGACCGTGTTCATCAGGGATCGAGCCTTTATTTGCCATATCCTATTATCGTAACGTAATGGATAACGATAAATTGGTAGAAGTCGATCCTTTATTTGAAGAGATCGCGCGGGAAAGGGGATTTTACAGCCGGGAACTAATGGGGAAGATCGCCGATTCTACCAGCATCCAGGATATGAAGGAGATCCCCGAGGATTTAAGAAGGGTATTTGTTACTGCCCACGATATCTCGCCCGAGTGGCATGTGCGCATGCAGGCGGCCTTTCAGAAGTTCGTGCATAACGCTACCTCTAAAACCATCAACTTTTCGCATGAGGCAACGATTGAAGATGTGCGTAAGAGCTATCTATTGGCTTACGATCTAGGTTGTAAAGGCATAACTATCTACCGCGATAAAAGCCGCGAGGAACAGGTATTGAATGTGGGAAGCTTAAAACAAAAAGAAGAACCAAGGCTGCAGGATGCCAAGAAGGAAATTGCGCCCAGGCCAAGGCCAGAGGTGATTATCGGTACCACGACTAAAGTTTCCACGGGTTGCGGGAATTTGTATGTGACCATTAATGTGGATGAAGAAGGCAAGCCCTTTGAGCTTTTTACCCAGATGGGTAAAGCCGGCGGCTGCGCTGCCAGTCAGCTGGAAGCGCTGGGCAGGCTTGTTTCTTTGGGTTTTCGCTCCGGCATTGAGGTCAAGGCCATCATTGAGCAGTTACGCAATATCCGCTGTCCTTCCCCCTCCTGGGAAAAAGGCCAACGCATATTCTCCTGCGCCGACGCTATTGCCCGGGTGGTAGAGAAGAGATTGGTGAATCCCACGGGAACAAATAAGGCTATGGAGGTTGCTGCCTCAGCGATGAAGCACTCTCATAATGACGACGGACCTTCTACCACGGCTTCTTCTCACCACGGTAATATCGTGGGGGTCTGCCCGGATTGCGGAGGCGCGCTGCGCCACGAAGAAGGGTGTTCTAAGTGTCATGCCTGCGGTTACTCTAAGTGTTAGTTTGGAATTTTTAAGACAACTCACTGATTGTAATAATAAGACCGGGTCCTGAATTCAAGGCCCGGTTTTATTATTAGGAAGGTTGATTATGGAAGGGGATCTTTTGGTCTGGTTTGCGTGGAAGGGCAGTCTCACACCGGAAGAGGCAGAGAGGCTTATCGCTGATATCAACGCGCAAGTGACCTTATCAATTGCCACATTCGATTTGAAAAGTGCGGGTCCGGGTCGCGCGGTAGCGGTTGTCCGAGGGATGCACTTAAGACTATCTGACGCGCGCCAGTCAGCGCTCCTTTTGGATGAATTCATCGGCAAAATAAATAAAGTGGCAACAGCGTACAAAATAAAAGTCTTCATTGAGAATGAATAAATTAGCGGTTATAGTCATAGGCGGGGGCCATGCGGGCATTGAAGCGGCAATCGCCTCGGCACGCATGGGTTGCCGTACGCTCATGCTTACCATGGATAAAGAGACTATAGGCCTGATGAGTTGCAATCCGGCTATTGGCGGAGTAGGTAAGGGGCAGCTGGTAAAAGAGATTGACGCGCTGGGCGGCCAGATGGGGCGGGCTGCGGATGCCTGCGGGATACAGTTTCGTATTTTAAATGCCTCTAAAGGAGCGGCGGTACAATCTTCGCGTGCCCAGATTGATATGGATATGTATAACCGCTATATGAAAAAATTAGTTTCCCAGCAGGATAATCTGACCGTCAAAGAAGGGGAAGTAAAAAAGATATTAGTCAAAGAGGGGAAGGTTTTGGGCGTTGCCACCGATAAAGAAGAGATCCTGGCTGAGTGCGTTGTGCTTTGCTCTGGCACATTTCTCAACGGGCTTATTCATGTCGGTCTTAAGCACCATAGTGGAGGGCGCATCAATGAGCCGGCGGCAATCAGCCTTGACGATAATTTGCGCGCGCTGGGCCTAAATATCCTTAGGTTTAAGACCGGCACCTGCCCGCGCCTGGACAAGAATACTATTAATTATTCCTCTCTTAAGATACAGGAGGGCGATAATCCCGCGCAGCCCTTTTCCTTCTCAAGCGAAAGAATCACTAGGGCTCAGGTTTCCTGCTATATTACTTATACCAATCAGCGTACCCATAAGATAATCCTGGATAATCTGGATCAGTCGCCTTTATATACAGGTATCATCAAGTCTACCGGGGTGCGCTATTGTCCGTCGGTAGAAGATAAGATTGTTAAGTTTGCGGGTAAGGACCGGCATCAGATATTTCTTGAGCCGCAAGGACTGGATTCGGATTTAGTCTATCCCAACGGCCTTTCCACCAGCCTGCCTGAAGAAGTACAGCTTGAGATCATACATTCCATTTCGGGGCTAGAAGAGGCAAAAGTTGTGCGTTTTGGCTATGGCATTGAACATTCAGTGGTTGAACCAACTCAAATCTATCCCACGCTTGAGGCCAAGGTGATCAAGAACCTTTTTTTTGCCGGACAGATCAACGGCACTACCGGTTACGAAGAGGCCGCGGCCCAAGGATTGGTCGCCGGAATCAACGCGGCGCTGAAGGTTAAGGGTAGAGAATCATTTATTCTGGATAGATCAAGCGGTTACATCGGGGTATTGATAGATGATCTGACTACCAAAGGTACGCAGGAGCCGTATCGTATGTTTACTTCGCGCGTAGAATATCGTCTTATCTTGCGCGAAGATAACGCGGATATACGGCTAAACAAGATAGGCTATGAACTGGGCTTGGTGGATGAGAAAGTTTATCGCAGGACTGAAGGTAAGATTAAGGCAATCAAGGAGGGGATCAACCTATTAAAAGGTTCTCGCTTGAAGCCTACGCAAGAAATAAATCAGGTTTTGTCTAAGATGCGCACTCCTTTGATTAAGAGAAGCGTTACTCTGGAGGATGTTTTAAAAAGGCCGGAGGTAACCCTGAAAGCCATTTTAGAGGAAAAACTTATCGGCACGGCTATAGCAGAAAATGCTTTGCGCCAGGTGGAGATAGAGGTAAAATATTCTGGGTTTATCGAGCGGCAGCTAAAAGAAGTAGGGCATTTTAAAAATTTAGAAAAGATAAAATTGCCTCAGGAGTTGGATTATACCTTGGTAAACGGCTTATCCCGCGAGATCATAGAGAAGCTGGGGAAAATCAGGCCCATTAATCTTGGCCAGGCCACGCGTATCTCCGGAGTAACCCCGGCAGCTATTTCCATACTGATGGTATATCTGAAAAAGGTGAATGGATAATAATAATTATACAGATTTAGAGAAATTATGCCGGGAATTAGGGGCGGATATATTCGGCGTGGCCGATATCACAGAGATAAAACAGGATTTTCTTATCACCGGAAATATATTAGCGAAAGTAGACAGGGCAATCTGTTTTGGCTCCAGGCTTACGCACGGTATATTAGAAGAGTTGGATGATACGCCGGATCGGCTCTACTACCACCACTATAAGACAGTCAACGCTTTTCTCGATCAGGCCGCCTTGCGCTTAGGCAATTATATCCAGGACAAAGGATACCTTGCACTGCCCATAGCCGCCTCGCAGATCGTGGATTGGGATAAGCTTAAAGGCCACCTTTCGCACAAAAAAATCGGTTATTTGGCCGGCTTGGGTTGGATAGGAAGAAATAACTTATTGGTGCATAAAACTTTGGGCAGTCAGTTTCGTCTTGTGACCGTACTGACTGATATGCCGTTAAAGGTAGATGAGCCCACTAAAGAAAGCTGCGGTACCTGCCGTGCCTGCATAGAGGTTTGTCCGGCTAAAGCCATAAAGCTTGCCCCTGAAGATTTTAACCTTCAACTCTGTTTTGCGAAACTGAAGGAATTCCAAAACTCTGCGGGCTCTGTCTGAAATGCTGCAAGGGGAAAGGATAGATGAAAGAGAAGATACTGATTGTTGAAGACGAGAAAGATATCGTCAAGATGCTGGAGTATAATCTGAAGAAAGAGGGGTTTCGGACAATTGCCGTCAGGTACGGAGAAGACGCCTTGGACCTGGCGAAACGGGAATACCCCGATCTGATTCTGCTGGATCTTATGCTGCCAGGGGTAGATGGCCTTGAGGTGTGCAAGATATTAAAAAAAGAAGAGAATCTCTCTGCTATACCTATAATTATGCTTACTGCCAAGGCGCAGGAGTCGGATAAGATCGTCGGCCTTGAGCTGGGAGCGGATGACTATGTGACTAAGCCTTTTAGTCCCCGCGAGCTTCTGGCGCGCATAAAAGCAGTACTGCGGCGGGCCAAAGAGAAAGATAAGCTTCCGGAAATGCTGCACAACGGAGATCTATCGATTGATTTCTCCCGCATCGCGGTCACTGTTAAGGATAAATCCGTAGAACTTACGGCTAAAGAATTTGAACTCTTGAAGGCCTTAATACAGGCAAAAGGGAGGGTTCTTTCTCGGGATTATCTTTTGGATACTATTTGGGGATTTGATCATGCCCTCGAGATAGAGACGCGCACGGTAGACGTGCACATCAGGACCCTGCGCAAGAAATTAAGGAGTGAGGCAAAGTGCATTGTTACAGTCAAAAATTACGGCTACAGGTTTGAATTAGGCACACCGCGCTAATCGGAATTGCGCGGGTGTGCCCTTTCTGGGCTATGTTTAACGCAAAATCACGAAAATTAAAAGAGGATCTGGATAATCTGTCTCTCAAACTCAATGGC
>JAPLLP010000276.1:8764-19299 GCA_026387515.1 Candidatus Omnitrophota bacterium
ATGCAGACTATCCTTGCCAATATGGTTGAAGGAGTAATTGCGGTTGACGTCGACACAAAAATAATGTCTTGGAACCCTGCGGCGGAAAAGATATTCGGTATTTTAAAGAATGAGGCCGAAGGGAGGTTTTTCTTGGAGGTAGTCCGCAATAGTGATATCAATATGGTTATAAACAAGATCCTGGAAAATAAAGAATTTATTTCACAGGAGATAACGTTGATTTGGCCGCTGCAAAAGATTTTTCAGTTGAACGTTTCTCCCATATTTGAGAACGATAAAATTAAAGGATGCGTTTTAGTGATACACGATATTACCGAATTAAGGAGGCTTGAAAACATCCGCCGGGATTTTGTGGCCAATGCCTCTCACGAGCTAAAAACTCCCCTGACCTCCATTAAGGGTTTCGTGGAGACCCTTGAAGAAGGCGCTTTGGAGGACAAAGAACACGCCCGCCATTTTCTAAAGATCATCGAGGAGCATACCAACCGCCTGGATAATTTGATTAACGACCTTCTTTCTTTATCGCATTTAGAGTCCGGCAAGATTATCTTGAGCAAAGGAAATCTTAATCTCAAAACTCTTACCGAAGAGGTTATTCAGGGATTTGGCTCTCAGTTAAAAAAGAGGTCTATTGGCATTGATAATGAGCTACATGGTTTATTAGTTATGGCTGATTACGCCAAGATAGGGCAGGTAATGACTAATCTCATTGATAATGCGATCAAATTTAACCGGGATGAAGGATCCATCAAGATTTATTCTCAAGAGTTGCAAGGCAGCATAAAGGTTATCGTCGATGATTCCGGCATGGGTATTCCCGCAAAAGATATTCCCCGCATCTTTGAGCGTTTCTATCGAGTGGATAAGGCGCGTTCGCGCGAGCTCGGCGGAACGGGCCTTGGGCTTTCCATCGTCAAGCATATCGTCGAGCTGCACGGCGGCTCCGTAGGATTGGAAAGCACCGAAGGTTTAGGCTCACAATTCTGGTTTACCCTCCCCAAATAATTTAACCTACATTTTACTTTCCCTTCAACTGGATTTAACCACGTTGTTTTATACTTTCTTCCGAAAAAGGAGGAATAAGGATGAAATTAAAGATATTGGTATTGGTTTGGCTGTTATTCTTGATAGCCGGTTCCGCGCGCGCTTATGATGACGGAGATCTCCAGGTATGGAATACCGACACAGAAGAATTCAATATTAACAAAGATTCAAAGATAGCCCTGGAGGAAGAATTCCGCTGGGGGGATAATGTTGACCAATTTTATTATCATCATTATGACGCAAGTTGCTTTCACAGTATAAATAAATATTTAAGTATTGGAGGTGGGTATCGGCAGGTCTTTGAATTAAAAAAAGGGAAATTCATGGCGGAAGATGAACCTTATTTAGCTGCGAGTTTGCTCTGGGGTATGGCAGGAGTGAGTTTTGAAGATCGCAGCCGCATGGAATACAGGCATTTTGCTTATCAGGCTGATTCCGGGAGATACCGTAATAAAATAACCATGAAGCTGCCTTGGAAGTTTACTAGCTTAAAGATTCAGCCTTATGTTTCTGATGAAGGATTTTTTAGCCTTGGCGGAACCAATATGTTCAATCAGAATAGGTTCTGTTTTGGCCTGGGGGTCAGCCTGGCCAAAAACGTAAAGGGAGAAATCTATTATATGTTGCAGGATACCAGAAGCCCCGGAGATTGGGTTGATACCAATGTATTAGGGACTAAGCTGAAGATAGTCTTTTAGGAGGGGATATGAAAAAATTATTTTTTATTTTGATTCTCGTTTCATTCTTAACGCCAGCATTTGCCGCGAAGAATAAGAATTCTATTCAGATCAAGGGGTCGGATACCATGGTTAATTTGTCTCAATCCTGGGCGGAAAAATACATGCAGGAAAACCCCGGAGATTTTGTCGCGGTCACCGGCGGCGGTTCAGGCACGGGGATCTCGAGCTTGATAAGCGGGACCTGCGATATAGCTAATTCCTCAAGGACCATCAAAGAAAAAGAGATCGCCCTGGCAAAACAAAAAGGCGTAAACCCCTACGAAATCAAGGTAGGATTGGATGGCCTGGCTGTGGTGGTAAATCCCAAGAATCCAGTTAGTAAGATGACAGAGAAGCAGCTGGCCGATATCTTTACCGGCAAGGCCACAAATTGGAAAGAGGTGGGCGGAGGAGATCTAAAAATTGTAGTCCTATCCCGCGAGGTTAATTCCGGCACCCACGTATATTTTAAGGAGCACGTGTTAAGAGGGAATGACCCGAATTCAAAAGAAGAGTTTGTTCCTTCGGCGCTGATGCTTTCTTCTTCTCAGGCGATTGCCGATGAGGTTGCGGGAAATACGGCTGCAATCGGTTACTACGGAATGGGGTATATATCAACAAAACAGAAGGCCATCGCCGTGGCCAAAGACGAAAAATCGGAGTACGTTGTTCCATCGATTGAAAACGTAATAAGCAATAAGTATCCGATCTCAAGGCCGCTTTTTCTTTATGCTAATGGCGAGCCACAGGGGTTAGTTAAGAAATTCGTGGATTTCTGCCTTTCCAAAGAGGGGCAGGAGATAGTTATGAAAACCGATTTTGTTCCGATAAAAAAATAATGCGCAAGTTCAAAGAATTTATTATTGAGAAGCTGATTTTAATCAGCGGCCTGGCCTCGATCTTATTTGTCGCGGTCATATTCTTATTTTTGCTCAGAGAAGGCCTGGCTGTTTTTAAAAGCGTGAGGGTGCTTGATTTTATCTTTGGCAAAAGCTGGTATCCAATATCAGAACCTCCCCAGTTAGGAATACTGCCTTTAATCCTGGGTTCATTATTGGTAACGCTTGGCGCCGCAGTGATTTCTGTGCCGGTGGGAGTCGCCTGCGCGGTATACATAGCCGAAGTCGCTCCTCCTAGTACAAAAGAGGTCCTAAAATCCGGAATTGAATTATTGGCTGCTATACCCAGCGTGGTATTAGGCTTTATCGGCATGGTCACGTTGGTGCCTTGGGTGAAGATGATCTTTAAGCTGCCTACAGGCCTGACTGCTTTATCCGGATCGATCATGCTTGCTTTCATGGCTATGCCAACAATAGTTTCTCAGTGGCAGGCGATTTATCGGGTTATGCTTCCGGCTGCTTCTTCAGGGATTCTGGCGGCGATAATGTTAGGTATCGGCAGGGTCATCGGGGAAACCATGGCCGTAATGATGATCACCGGAAATTCCGCGGTTATACCGCAGAGCATCCTGCAGCCGGTGCGTACCCTCACCGCAACAATTGCGGCTGAAATGGGCGAGGCAGTGGTGGGGGGCGAGCATTACTTTGCCTTATTTGCCGTAGGCATTGTTTTGTTTGTCATCAGTTTCGCGATTAACGTGACCGCGGATCTATGTTTGCATAAAAAACAATGAGACAGAGCCCGCATACTACTCAAAGGATCGCTTTCTTCTTTTTGTTCCTCGCCACGCTCTTAATCGTGCTGCCTGCGGGCCTTATTGTCCTTATTATCTTCCAGAAAGGACTTCCGGCTTTAAGTTGGCAGTTCATTTTTGATGTCCCGCGCCAGGGTATGCGCGCGGGAGGCATCTTCCCGGCGATAATAGGCACGATTTATCTGGTTTTTGGGTCCATACTATTTGCTTTGCCGATCGGGCTTATGGCCGCGATATATTTGAGTGAATACGCTAAGGATAATTTTCTTACTCGGATGATAAAGCTAGCGATCGTCAACCTGGCTGGAGTCCCTTCGGTAGTTTACGGGCTTTTTGGTTTAGCGCTTTTCGTGACCTTCTGTAAATTCGGCGCCTCAATTTTGTCCGGTTCTCTCACGTTAGGGATCATGATTTTACCCCTTATAATTACTGCTTCGCGCGAGGCCTTGGAGAGCGTGCCGTATGCGTTCCGAGAAGTCAGCCTATCTTTAGGGGCAAGCAAATGGCAGACTATCCGGCATATCGTATTGCCCAATGCCATACCCGGTATCTTAACCGGCACCATCCTGGGTTTGGGTAGGGCAGCCGGAGAAACTGCCCCGATTTTATTTACGGTAGCGGCGTTTTACCTTCCACGGCTACCTAAATCTATCTTTGATCAGGCTATGGCTTTGCCGTACCATTTATATGTTATCTCTACCCAGGTCCCGAATGTGGATGAAAAGATCCGCTACGGCACAGCGCTGGTTTTATTATTATTGGTATTATCGATGAACCTGGTAGCCGTGGTTATCAGGTACCATTTTAGGAAGAAAAAGAAATGGTAAAATTAGACATCCAGGATCTTAGTATTTGGTTTGGCAAGGTTCAGGCGTTGCGTAATGTCACTATAGGAATCCAGGCGCATGAGATTCTGAGTGTTATCGGGCCTTCCAATAGCGGAAAAACTACCTTTTTACGGATGCTTAACCGTCTAAATGAATTGCAGCTTAATTTCCGCAGGCATGGAAAGGTTCTTATGGATGGCGCTGATATCAACTCAATGGAACTGGAATTATTGCGTCGGAAAGTCGGTATGGTATTCGCGCTTCCCTTGCCATTACCGCTGTCAATATTTGATAATGTCGCCTTTGGCTGCCGCATGCACGGGCTAACCGATAAGAGAAAAATGGAAGAAATAGTGGAAGCGGCTTTAAAACAGGCGTATATCTGGGATGAGGTAAAGGACAGGTTGTCGTTCTCAGCGTTTATGCTATCCGGCGGGCAGCAACAGCGGCTTTGTATCGCCCGGACCCTGGCAGTTGAGCCGGATGTAATTCTTTTTGATGAGCCCTGTTCCGGGCTTGATCCTATCTCTACCGCTAAGGTAGAAGAGGCGATGTTGGAATTAAAAAAACGCTACACCATTATTCTTGTTACCAACAATGTGAAACAGGCAGCGCGCGTAGGAGATAAGACCGCTTTTTTTCTTTCCGGAGAATTAGTGGAGCTGGATGTGACAGAAAAGATATTTACCGCTCCAAAGGATCAGCGTACCGACGATTATATCAGGGGGAAATTCGGATAATGGCCAAGATAGTAACCAAGGATTTAAATCTCTGGTACGGTGATTTCCAGGCTTTGAAAAGCGTTAGCGCGGCTTTCCAGGAGCATAAGATCACCGCGATTATCGGCCCTTCGGGTTGCGGTAAGTCTACGCTGTTACGCGTTTTTAACCGCATGAACGACCTTATTGAAGGGGTGCGTACCACGGGGGAAGTGGTAATCGATGGTTCTAATATACTAGCTGCGGATACAGACCTGGTTGTCTTGCGTAAGAAGGTGGGTATGGTTTTTCAACGGCCTAACCCTTTTCCGTTGTCAATATACGAAAATGTTGTGTTTGGACTTAAAGTTCATCAGACAGCAACCGACAGGGATACGCTCGATGAAACAGTGGAGCAGAGTTTACGTTCGGTGTTATTATGGGATGAGCTTAAGGATAAGCTCCGTAGCCCCGCGTTCTCCCTTTCCTTGGAACAGAGGCAGAGGCTTTGTATTGCCAGGCTTATTGCGGTAAAGCCGGATATCGTTCTTATGGATGAACCTTGCTCTACCCTGGACCCCAAGGCCACCCAGCGTATCGAGGAATTAATGCGTGAATTAAAGAATAATTATACTATAATAATCGTAACTCATAATATGCAACAGGCCGCGCGTGTTTCGGACGATACCGGATTCATGCTTTTAGGGGAATTGATAGAATTCGGCAAGACCGAAGATATTTTTACCCGGCCCGGAGATAAACGCACCGAGGATTATATCACGGGAAGGTATGGTTAAATAGGGGGGAATTTCAAATGGAAAGACACTTTGATGAAGAATTAAAAGAGCTGCACAAGGAAATGCTGAAAATGGCCACTCTGACCCAGGAGGCTATCTTTAAGGCTATTGAAGCCTTGAAGTATCGCGATAAAATTATGGCGGAAACCGTGGTGGCCGAAGACAACCGGGTTGATCAGCTTGAGCTGGACATTGATGAGCGCTGCATTGACCTGATCGCCAGGCACCAACCTATGGCAGGGGATCTGCGGTTCATCACTACGGCAATGAAGGTGAACGCGGAACTGGAGCGGATTGCGGATATGGCCGTGGATATTGCCCAAAGGGTTATGGAATTGGTGGACAAGCCGCTTTTAAAGCCGCTCATAGATATACCTAAACTCTCAGCCATTGCCCAAAAGATGGTTCAGGAGGCCATCGATGCCTTTGTAAATAGAGATGCGGAGCTGGCCAGGAAGGTAGTTTTATCCGATTCTGAAGCTGATAAATTACGCAATCTTATTCAGGAAGAGTTGATTAACGACTACATGTCTAAAGATATATCAGTTGCTCCCCGCGCAGTGCCTTTATTACTTATTGCCAGGCACTTGGAACGTATCTGCGACCACACTACCAACATTGCCGAGGATGTGATCTATCTGGTAGAGGCAAAAGTAGTGAAACATCATCCCGAGGCGCTTTAAAATTGTCGTTTCCCCCGCCATTCCCCCGCCATTATCTCCTTGACCGGGCCTTACCTATATATTATACTATTTACTTAAAGTAATAAAAAGAAGGTCAGCTGTTGCGCTGGCCTAGGGTGTTTATTTTCTCTAAATGCACCCAGCCCAGATAGGACTTGGGCCGGTGTTCACTTGCTGTGAAGGAGGCTAAATGGATGAAATATTGGAAGTTTTGGAAAAAAATGGCCGCGCCGAAGTTAGTGATATTGCCAAAATGCTCAAAAAAAAGCCGGAGTCCATCAAACAGACCATAAAAAAGTATGAAAAAGAGGGTATTATTTTAGGCTATAAGGCAGTAATTAACCGGGAGCTTGTAAAGACCGAAGGTTCGGCTGTGCGGGCGTTGATTGAGGTAAATATAATGCCTCAGAAAGATCTGGGTTTTGATAAGGTTGCCGAACGGATATATTCGTTTGCAGAAGTAACCAGTTGCTATCTTATTTCCGGCACCTATGACCTGCTTTTAATCGTCGAGGGTAAAGACTTGCATGCCGTAGCCAGGTTCGTAGCGGAGAAATTATCTCCCCTGGAGAATGTTAGAGGCACAACCACCCATTTCTTGCTCAAAAAATACAAAGAAGACGGCATTATCTTGAAGCATAGGGATGAGAATAAAAGGATCGCAATATCGTATTGAGACAGATGAAAGATATCGTTTCTGAAAAAGTAAAAAATATGCAGCCTTCAGGCATCCGGGCATTTTTTGACCTGGTGCTTGGAATGAAGGACGTGATCTCACTAGGTGTGGGAGAGCCGGATTTCGTTACCCCCTGGCAGATAAGGGAGGCAGGTATCTACTCGCTGGAGCAAGGATTTACCTCCTATACCTCCAATAAAGGCCTTTATAAGCTGCGTTTGGGCTTGAGCCGTTACCTTAAAAATCACCATGGGTTGGAATATGATGCGGATGAGGAAATGCTAATTACCGTGGGTGTCAGTGAAGGCGTGGATCTGGCACTTAGGGCATTATTAAATCCTCAAGACAAGGTATTGATTCCTATCCCGTGTTACGTTTCTTACGGCCCGGTAACCGAGCTTGCCGGAGGGATACCAGTATATATAGATACTGCTAAAGATGGTTTTAAACTTACTCCCCGAGAATTGACTAAGCACATCGATAAAAAAACCAAGGCCCTGGTCTTAAATTATCCTTCCAATCCCACGGGTATTTCTTATACCCGCAGGGAACTGCAGGCTTTAAGCAAGGTGTTGCTTGCGCATAAGATAATTACGATCTCTGATGAAGTCTATGGGGACCTGACCTATGATTTTGAACACGTGCCCTTTGCCACATTATCCGGCACTAAGACAAGCACGGTTTACCTTAATGGATTTTCTAAGGCCTTTGCCATGACCGGATGGCGCGTAGGTTATGCCTGCGGGCCCAAAGATATAATCGCGGCCATGACTAAGATCCATCAATACACCATTATGTGCGTGCCTATTACCAGTCAGATGGCGGCTTGCGAAGCGCTTGAGACCGGCAGGAAATCGGTAGAAGAGATGAAGCGCGAGTATCGCAGGCGCAGGGAATTTATAATCGACGGGCTGAACCGGCTGGGCTTACGCTGCAGCAGGCCGCAAGGGGCGTTTTACGCCTTTCCCTCGATTAAAAACGCCGGTATGTCCTCGATTGAATTTTCCAGGCGGCTTCTTGAGGAACAGAAAGTAGCGGTTGTTCCAGGGACAGCCTTTGGGCAACCGGGCGAAGGTTATATCAGGATTTCTTATGCATCCAGCTTAGAGAATCTCAAAGAGGCTTTATCGCGGATTGAGATATTCCTAAAAAAGAGGTGATAGATGGCTAAGAAGATTTTGGTAGTTGATGATGATCCTGACCTGGTAGAAGTTTTAAGCAAGCGATTAAAGTCAAATCATTATCAGGTAGTTACTGCCTATGATAGTGAGGAAGGCCTGGAAAAGGCCAAGACAGAAAGCCCGGATCTAATCATCCTGGATGTGATGATGCCGGGAATGGATGGTTCAGCTATGGCTGCAGTGCTCAGAGAAGATTCAAAAACTCACAATATCCCGGTAATATTTCTTACCGGCATAGTGGAAAAAATGGAGGAACAACAGCAGGGTCATCAAATAGGCGGGAATATATTCGTTGCCAAGCCTTTTGAGGCAAAAGAATTACTGGAGATAAAAAAAAAGAAACTTGAGGAACAGGGAGGTTAAGGTGGCTAAAAAGACTAAGAGCGAGATTCTTAAGCTTGTAAAGGAACATAATGTCAAATTCATCCGACTCTGGTTTACGGATGTGCTGGGATTTTTAAAGGGTTTCGCCATTACGCCTAATGAGCTGGAAGGTGCCCTTGAAGACGGCATGGGTTTTGACGGTTCCTCTATTGAGGGTTTTGCCCGCATCGAGGAATCCGATATGGTCGCCCGGCCTGACATGGATACCTTCGCGATTATCCCTTGGCGTTCGGGAGAAAATTGCAGCGTGGCCAGGATGTTCTGCGATATATAGGAACCTAGCGGTAAGCCATATGAGGCAGACCCGCGTTTTGTGCTGAAGAAAATTTTAGCCAAGGTCAAAGACATGGGTTACACCTATTATGTCGGGCCGGAGCTGGAATATTTTTATTTTCCTAATGCGCAAGAGCCTAAACCGCTTGACCAGGGGGGATATTTTGACCTAGTGCCTCTGGATGTAGCCCAGGATCTGCGTCGTGACACTATTCTCACCATGCAGTCTCTAGGGATCCAGGTGGAATATAGCCATCACGAGGTAGCTGCCAGCCAGCATGAGATCGACCTACGTTATAAAGATGCCTTGACCATGGCGGATAATGTGATGACTTACCGCCTTGTAGTAAAGGAGACTGCCCGTCAGCACGGAGTATACGCTACCTTTATGCCCAAGCCCATCTTTGGCATTAATGGTTCAGGTATGCACGTGCACCAATCGCTATTTAAAGGAGAAAAGAACGCCTTCTTCGATAAGTCGGAAAAATACCATCTTTCTTCGGTGGGAAAATCTTTTACCGCCGGTTTGTTAAAACACGCTCCCGAGATAACTTCTATTACCAGTCAATGGGTTAATTCCTACAAGCGTCTTGTTCCAGGTTACGAAGCCCCGGTGTATATCTGTTGGGCCCAGATGAACCGCTCGGCATTGATCCGCGTCCCTATGTATAAACCGGGGAAGGAAAAAGCCACCCGTATCGAATATCGTTCTCCGGATCCGGCATGCAACCCGTATCTGGCTTTTACCGTTATGCTGGCTGCCGGTTTAGAGGGGATGAAGAAAAATTACAAATTAGCAGATCCGGCTAATGATAATATCTATCATATGACCGAAGAGCAAAGAGATAAGCTGGGTATAAAATCTCTACCGGAAGATTTACTGGAGGCGATCCGCATTACCGAAAAAAGCAATCTTGTAAAAGAGTGTCTGGGAGAAAAGGTCTTTGAGTATTTTATCCGTAATAAAGAGGTTGAATGGGATGAATATAAGGCTCAGGTCACGCAATACGAAGTAGACAAGTACCTACCGATACTTTAAAGAGATAAGTTAGATGGCAAAAGATAATTATAAGATTTACATAAAGCAGATTGAGGCTATTTCAAAAGTAGCCAATCTCATTACCTCTGGTTTGTACCTTGAAGAACTCTTGCGTTTAGTGGTGCAGGTTACTGCAGAGGTAATGAATTCCAAGATATCATCGCTTATGTTGCTTGACCCTGAGAAAAAAGAATTGGTGGTCAGGGCCACGCAGTCTATCTCCGAGGCTTACAATAAAAAACCTAACCTGAAATTAGGTGAAGGTATTGCCGGGGAGGTAGCTGCGGAAAATAAGCCTATCTATGTGTTGGACGTAAAGAAGGATGAGCGTTATCTAAACCAGGATATAGCCAGGAAAGAAAACCTTTGTTCTTTAGCCAGCGTGCCATTGGCGGTAAGGGCGAGGGTTATCGGAGTGCTGAATTGTTATACTTCAAAAAAACATAAATTCACCAAGCAAGAGACCGATCTTATTACGGCCTTGGCTAATCAGGCAGCTATTGCCATTGAGAATGCGGAGTTAGATTTACGGGTCAAGAGTGCCGAAGAAGCTTTAACTA
>JAPLLP010000276.1:19333-21121 GCA_026387515.1 Candidatus Omnitrophota bacterium
CTTAAAGGCGCGCAGTGCCGAAGAGGCCCTGGCCACGCGTAAGGTTGTTGAGCGGGCCAAGGATATCCTTTCTCAAGAGGCGAATATCTCTTCATCCGAGGCCTTCCGATTGATCCAGAAACAGAGCATGGATACCCGTAAGTCCATGCGCGAAATTTCCGAGGCAGTTATCTTGGCCAAAGATATCAAGGTTAAAGGGGCGAAATAGGTTTGAAAAATAAACTTACGCGTATCTCAATAGCCCAGATCAATTGTACGGTCGGCGACCTCAAAGGTAACTGCCGCAAGATCAAAGAATATCTAGAAAAGGCTCAAAACTCCGCAAGCGATATCGTTTCTTTCCCGGAACTGGTTGTTTGCGGCTATCCTCCCGAAGACCTGCTTTTAAAACCAAAATTTATTCAGGATAATCTTGATGCTATTAAGACTATCGCTAAAGAAGTCCATGATATTATCGCGGTGGTGGGTTTTGTAGACAGAGATAGGTATGGTATTTATAACGCCGCGGCAGTAATCAGCGAAGGCAGGGTTAAGGGCATCTACCGCAAGATACTTTTGCCGAATTACGGCGTATTTGACGAGAAGCGGTACTTTTTGAGCGGAAATAAGGCCTCGCTCTTTAAAGCCGGTAATATTATCTTCGGCGTAAATATATGTGAAGATATCTGGTCTACCCAGGGGCCTGTTTGGCAAGCAGCCCGGTCAGGGGCCAGATTGATTATAAATATCAATGCTTCTCCGTACCACGCAGGTAAACAGAAAGAAAGAGAGGCGGTGCTTATCAGGCAGGCCAAGGCGAACCGTGCTTTTATTACCTATGGTAATTCTGTTGGCGGCCAGGATGAATTGGTCTTTGACGGCCAGAGTATGGTGGTAGATGACAAAGGCAAAGTTATTGCCTATGGCGCGGCATTTAAAGAAGAACTTTTGATTGTGGATTTAGATATACCGCAGAGCGCCGGAATAGCTAAGAGATCCGTGATAGTGGTCAGGGATAGGTTTTCAAAAAAAGAAAAACCTGTTCTTCCGAAACGCTCAGTCCGGCCACCCGAATTACTGTCAGAGATTTATCAGGCGCTTTTGCTGGGGCTAAAGGACTACGTGACTAAGAATAATTTCCAGAAGGTAGCGGTAGGACTAAGCGGCGGCATTGATTCTTCGCTGGTAGCCACATTAGCCGTAGACGCCCTGGGAAAAGATAATTGTATAGGTGTTTTCATGCCTACCAGGTATTCTTCAGAAGAATCCCATACCGATGCCAAGGAATTAGCCAAAAATCTGGGCATCAAATTCATTAATATTACTATCGAGCATATTTATAAGATGTTCCTTTTGACTCTTGAGCCGCATTTTTCCGGGCTACCTAGGGATATCGCCGAGGAAAACGTTCAGGCGCGCATCCGCGGCACAATCCTTATGGCGCTTTCTAATAAATTCGGATGTTTGGTTTTGGCTACCGGGAATAAATCCGAGATGAGCACGGGTTACGCCACGCTCTACGGAGACATGGCCGGAGGTTTTGCCGTGATCAAGGATGTACCAAAGATGCTGGTCTACAAGTTGGCCAAATATCGCAATGCCCAGGGAGCGGCAATACCTCAGAATGCCTTTACTAAAGCCCCCACAGCAGAGCTTAAGTTTAATCAAAAGGATGCCGATACCCTGCCGGCTTATGATATTCTGGACCGGATCTTAAAGGCCTACGTAGAAGAGGATAAGGATATAGAAGAAATTACCTCTTTAGGCTTTGACCGCGATACGGCGCAGAGGGTTTTAGGCATGGTGGAT
>JAPLLP010000276.1:21129-24355 GCA_026387515.1 Candidatus Omnitrophota bacterium
TCCGAATATAAACGCCGTCAGGCGCCTCCGGGGATCAAGATCACCGTCAAGGCTTTGGGCAAAGATAGGAGAATGCCTATCACCAACGGCTATAATCCGTAACACCCCGCGCTAAGCACACTTGGCCCAGATAGACGCCCGGCGCTAATAGGATTTGCGCCGGCGTTCACTTACTGTGAAGGATAGCATGGAAGATAACGTCAAAACAAAATCGCTTGATGGTATTGAGCAAAAGTTACAGCACATGGACGCAGGAACTTTACGCTATCATGTCTTGGAGAGCGCCAAGAATTTTAAGACTTCCTGGATTGAATTAGGAAGGTCTTTGTATTCGGTATGGAAGGATAAACTTTATAAAGACTGGGGTTACGGTTCTTTTGATATATATACCGCTAAAGAAATAGGCATTAGAAAACCAACTGCGGTTAAACTCCTGCGCTCATACTATTTTTTGGAAAAAGAGGAGCCCCAATTATTAAATAAAGAACACACTCACGGCCTTAAGCCCGCGCAGGTGCCTAGCTATGAAGCTATTGATGTGTTGCGCCAGGCCAAGAATAAAAAGACCATTGACGCAGAAGACTACGCTAACCTAAAAAGGGATATTTTTGAAAAGGCCAAGGACCACCGTGAAGTCAAAAAAGACCTTACGGCATTAATCAGGCAGAGGCAGGAATTAGAACCCGAAGAGGCCTGGGAGAAGAGAAGGTCCGGGACGCTCCGAAGATTTTTGGGTACTTTAAAGGCTTTAAAACAGGAGGCGGAAATCAGCAAGATCCTGCCGGCTCCTCTTTTAAAAGAGGTCGGAGATTTAATTAAAAAAATAGAGGTCCAACTGGGGTAAATGATTATGGACGAGATATACCTGACTAAAGGCGGATATAAAAAATTAGCCGAAGAACTGGAGTTTTTAAAAACTACCAAACGCCGGCAATTGTCCAGGGCCATCGGAGAGGCCAGGGCCCACGGAGATATTTCCGAAAATGCCGAATATGACGCGGCAAAAGACGCGCAAGGCATGAATGAGAAGATAATCCAGGAGCTGGAGGATAAGCTTTCTTGCGCCAGGATCATCGATGACGAAGGTATTTCTAGTGACGAGGTATTGATAGGCGCTACGGTCCGGATCAAGGATCTGGATACGGATGAAGAATTGGAATATACGCTGGTTTCGGACCTGGAAGCAGATTATGAAAAAGGCAAGATATCCGTAACTTCTCCTGTGGGCGCAGGGCTCCTGAACCATAAAAAAGGGGATATCGTCCAGATCAACATTCCCGCAGGAGTATTAAAGTATAAGATATTAAAAATATCCAGGGAGTAACACCCCGCGCTAAGCGGGATTGCGCGGTAATGCAGAAAGCATACACCCGCCGTTCCTATACGGCGGGGTGGGTTCACCACTGTGACACCCAATCCTATCGGATGGATTGGTGTTCACCACTGTAAAGGGGGTGTGATATGTCAAGGCACGCGGTATTAAAGAAGGAATTGATAGTAAGTATCGTTAATAAGGTGGGGGTTTTGGCTGACATATCCAAGATACTAGCGCACGAGGGTATAAATATCCTTGCGATCAGCGGTTACGCCATATCCGATGACAAGGCCATAATCAGGTTTGTATCCGAAGATAATGCCGGAGCGCTCAAGATATTGAAAAGGATCGGCTACGGTCTGATTAAGCAGGGCGAGGTAGTGGTGGTTGATTTGGAAAATAGGCCCGGGGCTTTAAGAGAGGTAGCGGTAAAATTGGCAACTGCCAAGATAGATATCAAGTTCATTTACGGAACAGCGTGTAAGGGTTGTTCACCGGCGATCATTATACTAGCTACCAGCAATAATAAGAAGGCCAGGCTTACGCTCTCGAAATAAGGCAGATATGAAAAGTATAGCGCGGTATGGGGTGATTTTTACCATGGTTTTTTTGTTTAACGCCGCCGCCCGCTCACAACAAAATATGAAACTATCCAGCCCAGAATTCGCCAATAATGGCGATATCCCCAAGAAATTCACCTGCGAAGGGAAAGATATTAATCCTACTCTTGTCATAGAAGATATGCCGGAAAATACCAAGAGCCTGGCTTTGATCGTGGATGATCCGGATGCCCCGGTTAAAACCTGGGTGCACTGGGTTGTTTTTGACATTCAGCCAACCTCAAAAATAGAAGAAAACAGCGTGCCCGGGATACAGGGGATAAATGATTTTTGCCCGCCTTCCGGAGCGCACCGCTATTTTTTTAAGGTCTACGCCTTAGACCAGCTATTAAACCTTCCCGAAGGAACCGATAAATATACTTTAGAGAAGGCCTTAGAAGGACACGTTCTGGCTCAGGCAGAGCTGATCGGACTCTACAGGCGTTCCGGCCGCTAGAAAGATATTGACTTACATCGGCATTAGTGATAATATTTTCACAATTTGTTAATGGTTTTATAGAAATTACGGTGGACACCCGGCGCAAATAGCACCTGGCCCAGATAGACGCCCGGCGCTAATAGGATTTGCGCCGGCGTTCACTTACTGTTCACTTACTGTGAAGGAGGTGAAAAACATGAAAAAGGCGATTTTCTTAACTTTGGCATTATGCTTTGTGGCTACCTTGGCGATTGCAGCAGATATGCCGCCAGCGACTGATACGGTTACCATAACCGGTACTGTTGTCGATAACTTGTGCGCTAGCGCGAATACGAATACCATCAGCGAGTTTATTAAGACGCATACCAAGGAATGCGCGTTGATGGCAAATTGCGCAGCCAGTGGCTATAGCATCTTAAGCGAAGGTAAGCTCACCAAGTTTGACAAAGAGAGCAACGTCAAGGTCGAAGAGTTCCTTAAGAAACCGGAAAGCACCCTGAATGTAGTGGTGGTGGTCAAGAAAAACGGAGAGGAACTTACGCTGGTTTCTATCGAAAACCAGAAAGCAGAGAAGATATAATATATTTTGAGATTAAAAAGTGCCCGGAGCACCACACGTCCGGGCATTTTTTATTTCAATCAAATAGTTTTTGTGTTAAAATTAAACCTGCCTCTGGCGATTAGGTTTGATTTTATCCCGCGCTATGCGCGGGATTAGTATCCCCTGTTTTATGAATAATCCTATAGTAAGGGCCCTCAGGTTGCCATTTTGTTCTGCCAGCATACTTCCTTATGTCTTGGGTTCATTGTTTGCGCTCAAGTATTTTAATTTCCTTACATTTATACTGGGTTTTGCCGTGGTTCTGGCTACGC
>JAPLLP010000165.1 GCA_026387515.1 Candidatus Omnitrophota bacterium
AGTTTTCTGTGTTACTTATAAGTTGTTGTCATTTTGGAGTACTTATACCGAGGGGGAAACACCCGTTCCCATTCCGAATACGGAAGTTAAGCCCCTCAGGGCCGATGGTAGTGTGCTCGTAAGGGCATGTGAGAGTAGGTCGGTGCTCCTTAAATTTGCCCGCTAATTTAGTTTGCTAAGTTAGCGGGCTTTTTATTTATCAGGGGTATTTTTGAGGTTGACAAAGGGAGTGGGAGCGGTAAAATAAACGCGTGATTATTAAAAATATTTTCAGAATTCCTGCCTATAAAAAGGATCGCGAGTTTCTGGAAACGCTGCTTCGTTTGCCGCGGCTTAGGATTGAGCGTATAATTTCCTTTGGTCAGCGGACGCCTCCCGGAGAGTGGCTAAGGGATGATCAAGGTGAATGGGTGATTCTGCTTAGCGGTTCGGCAAAACTAAACTTTTATAAGCGTAAAGCCCAGGCTATGAAACCGGGAGATTACATCTTTATCCCTGCGGGATTGCGCCACCGCGTGGAAAGCACGCATCATAATGAACCATCGGTATGGTTGGCATTGCACTTTAAAAAATGAAAAAGAAGACATTGGGTTATCTACGGAAGCGGGCGATGGAGCTGGGGGCGAAGAAGGCCAAGATCATTGTAGCTTCATCAATTAAAACCGCGCCTTGGGTGAGATACAAATGCCAGTTCGGATGCGATGGTTACGGAGGATGCCTTACCTGTCCTCCGCACTCGCCTACTCCCAAAAAGACGCAGAGGATAATTGATTCTTATTCCAAGGCTATCCTTATCCATACCCCAAGCGGATGGAACTCGGATATATCCGGAATTGTTTTAAAATTGGAGAGAGAGGCGTTTCTGGGTGGTTATCACAAGGCATTCGGCATGGGAGCGGGCCCTTGCAGGCTGTGCCGGGAATGCGCCTTGGATAATGGCTGCAGGCATGCGGATAAGGCTAGGCCGGCTATGGAGGCTTGCGGGATAGATGTATTTAGCACTGTCCGCAATAACGGTTTTACTATCAATACGGTCAAGTCGCTTCAAGACAAGGCTTCTTATTTTGGCCTGGTGCTCATAGAATAAATAAAGGGGATGGTTCTGATAGGGAGGTGATATATCGCATACGATACTGGAGAACCAGGAAGAAATAGGGGTATCGGAGGATAACGTCAGGAGAATCAGAGATCTCAAGATTAATACTAAAAAAGATTTGATCAGGAGTGGTGCTGAGATTGAGATCCTGGGGGTGGATATATTCTCAAGGCTATGGGACGAGAAAGTCGATTTAACGGAGGTCGAGAAATTAATTGATAAGAAGTTTGATCTGAAGAGGGAGGGGTTAAAGAAGCTGATACGCACGTTTGTAACGGTTAAGAACCTGCTTACCAGAGATCAGTTGAAAAGGCTAAAAATAATCCGTAAGGCAGATAAGGCTTCAGAAGAATCAGGGAGCCATTCTTGTAGATAGGCGGAATAGGGAAAGGGCTTTAATAATTTTAGCTTGAGAGTAGAAGCGTCGATGGTATAATAACTCCTATGAACGATATCTTATTTTGGGGTATTATCGGGGTCTTGATAATTGCGTGTTTGTTTTTTGTATTTATGCCGGATGTACTGTTCAAGAACCCTTTTCTGGGCACGTGGCAAGCTGATTTTGATTTTAACCCCGATGAAGTTAACAAGAAACAGGTAGAAAAAATTAAGCTCGTTTTTGAAAAAGACAGGTCTTTGGATTACCTCATGTCTTTTAATACAATCTCCTTTAACCGTGACAGTGAAAGCACATCCAGGGGTTCCATATACGGCACTTCTAACCTTAAGATGCACTATAAAAAAAGAGGCGATCTCCTGGTTGTCTCAATGCAGGCGCGGTCCAACTATCTTCCTTTTGTTGCGCCATTCCAGATGGAGAGCGCCGCTCGGTCTGAGAAACTCGCGGTGGTGGAATATTCGGCGCGGTTTAGCTTCTCGGACGGCAAGCTTACGCTGGAGGAGCCGCAGTCGGGAAGAAAATTCTGCTTTGCGCTAGCGCCTTACTCTTGCCACAACGCGATGGCAGTGGCAGGAGAGGATGGCGCGTTGGCGGGATATGATCCTCGCAAAAACCTGAGGCGCGAGAGGGTAAGCGAACAATCCGTCCCTAATTAATATGTTTGAGCATTATCGTCAGCCATTACTGCCAAAACAGGCTTTTTATTTACGGCTGGTGCGAAGCCTGGCCGTATCCGCGGCGCTTCTTATCGCAACAATTTTCCTGGGGGCGATCATTTTCCGTTGGATTGAACATTTTAACTGGTTAGACGCGGCCTTAAACTCCGTGTTGATCATGACCGGAGTGGGAACTACGGGCATTATTAATACCCCTGCAGGCAAGATTTTTACCGCTATTTATTCGATATTCAGTACGCTTATATTTTTCACCATTCTTGCTATTATTTTTACCCCCATTTTGCACCGCCTACTTCATAAATTCCATCTGGACATTGATAAGAAGGCATAAGATGACAAGAAAAAAACTTGTTTTGTTTATATCGGCACTGGCGTTGTGCGTTTATTTACCCATAGTTGCTTTTGCCAAAGGGATTGTTGTTTTTGGGGATAGCCAGATCGAGGAAGGGCACCGCAAGGTCGTCAGCGCAATCGAAAAGGTCAATCCGGAAATTATATTTAGAGTGGGAGATCTTGTTGATAACGGGGATGATCCGGCGCAGTGGAAACTATTTAACGAGATCGAGGCTAATCTCTTGAAGTCGGCAGAGTATTTCCCTGTCCTGGGCAACCACGAGCATAATTCTCCGCTATACTTCCAGAACTTTAAGCTTCCTAACAACGGACACTGGTATTCAGTGGACCGCGAAGGTATTCATTTCATTATCCTGGATAGTAATTCAGACTTAGCTCCGGGTTCCGAACAGTATAAGTGGCTGGTTTCTGATTTTCGTTCTATCCCTGGTTCTTCGAGATTCCGGGTAGTTCTATTTCATCAACCTTTGTTTTCCGCCTCTATAGCGCACGCGGATGATGAAAAGCATATCGGAGGTTTTTTAATGCCGTTGCTCAAAGAGTACGGCGTTAACCTGGTTTTAAACGGGCACGTCCACAGTTATCAAAGGTTCTTTTTTGATGGAATCAATTTTATAACCACCGGCGGCGGTGGCTCGCATCTGGTGGATGTGAATAAAGCCAATCTCTATCTTCGTTTTTCCGCTAAGACCTATCATTTCTGCACCTTAGAGGTGAAGGGCGACGTTTTGCAGGTCAAAAGCTTTGATCCGGACCTCAATCTTATAGATCAACTGGATATTCAAAACGCAAGCGTTCCTGAGGAAGATCTTGAGGAGGTAGCTCCATAAATGAAATACACAAAAGGGAGCATCGGCAGGGTTTTTTTAGTCAAATTTGATGATGGCGATATCTTTATAGACAGGCTTGGGGAATTGGCAAGAGCAGAGAAGATCCAAGCCGCAACCTTGATATTTTTAGGCGCGCTTAAAAAAGGAGACCTGGTTACCGGGCCCAAAAAGCCGGTGATACCTCCGGAGCCGAATAAGGTAAATTTTAAAAATGGCTGGGAGGTTATGGGGATGGGCACTATTTTCACCAATAAGCGCGGCCCGCAGATACATATACATGCCGCTATGGGCAAGAAAGACAAGGCGCTCACCGGTTGCGTACGCGGGAAATCTCAAATATTTCTAGTTATTGAAGCGATAATTTTGGAACTAAAAGGCGTCAAGGCTGCTAAGGATATTGACCCTAAGACCGGGTTGAATCTTTTAAAAATACTGTAATAGGCTATGGCTAAGATCAAATTGGATTTACATGATATCTTTAGCAACGGAAAAGCGATAGAGGCAGAGCTTCGCCGCGTGATTAATGAGGCGGTAGATAAAAGGATCTCTCTGGTTGAGATCATCCCCGGTAAGGGGAGCGGCCAGCTAAAAAAGAGCGTGTTGCGTTTTTTGGAAGGGCCGGAGATAAAAAAGCTTTACCACCGCATAGAGAAAGACGATAAGAATTTCGGCAGGATATTTGTACATTTCAAGTATTAACCCCCTTTTTTAGTTTTTAACCAAAACCTTCCTCTCGCCGGACAAATAACTATTTTAAAATAATTTGCAATAATTTGATCCTTTTTTCCGTCTTATAGTATAGGGGGATTTGATGTTCCAAATTGGAGCATCAAGTTCAGGGAAAGCAATTTGTGACCTTAAACGCAAAAAGGAGATTAGAATGGGTCAATTGATAGGCAAAGAATACGTGATATTTTTGAATGAAATCAAATCGCGTATTATTTCAGCGCGGATTAAGGCTGTTAGGTCGGTCAATAAAGAACTTATAAAATTATATTAGAATATAGGTAAAATCATCGTAAATAGAC
>JAPLLP010000128.1 GCA_026387515.1 Candidatus Omnitrophota bacterium
CCGCTAACGATGCAATTAGTTTCAGGTCGGCAGCACTAGACGGCCGAATTGGATTGTTGCACTCTGTGGTAATGACCGGGAGAGTGGGATCTTCTTCAATTTTGATAAACTCGCCGCTGTCTTCTTGGAAATAAAGGGAAAGGCAGGTTTTGCAGGCATCGGTACCAGGGATAACTCGAAAAATTCTGGCTACCTTTCCCCCTCTTAGCGCTCTGGCATAGAAGACAGTCCGCTTGCTCTTTACCGCTAATCCATTGAGAAATGCTTCTGTATTGTCATCGGCAATCGTGGAGACTCCGATCGAATCTTGGTCGGGAAAAATCTCATCCGCTGACTTTTGGAAGATATCATCTATCCCATATAGCCCAGATATTTTGATTTTCACAAAATGGCGGGTATGTTCCACAATCCTTATAGCAACTGCGACCGTCTTTGGAAAATAAAGCGTGAAGCCACCGCAAAGATGGCGAACTGTATTTTGGGCTTTTAATAAGTCCTTATCCAATAGAAGAAGGTTGCCTACCCCGGCCTTGGAAAGGTTATCAGCAAGCTCCGATCCAAGTGCTCCTAAGCCAAAAAGAGAAACTTTTACATCCTTTAATTGGTCCCTTGAAAAGACACCCTTATTTCTTTTAAAAAATGATTTTTCATCTAAATATTCACTCCGAATTGCTTCAATATTTCTTCCTTGTAATCGCTCTATTAATTCTTCCTCACTGGGGCTGAGCAATGCCCCACCATGATTCTTTGCTTTGCTTATATAAAAGAACTGCCATTCAAACTTCCGTTCTGCGGGAATGCGTCCAGGAAACCTAATCCCAATATAGAAGTCTTGATCTTTTTTTAATTTATCTGGAACTAAATCTTCCAATAAAATTTTGAGTCCAATCTCTTTACTGCTCATAAATTCCGCAAGCTCTTGAACAGTTGCAAAAGGTTCGAGTTCCTTATCAATATCCCACCAGAAACCCTCAACCAAAACCCCCTCCTCAAGATTTTTTTGAAGTATTTTAGTTCTTTCAAGAATATCTTTGGGGGTGGGGATATAGTATCCATGAAGAGGGAGAACATCGTCACTTTCTTTAAGGGGAGTAATAATATTACCAGGGGTAAATCCTTCAAAAGCAACCCCAAGGTACACCTTATGACTTTTATCGAATACTGGGGGAGTCAGTTTACTTAGATAGAACCGCCCCTTATGAACCTCCTCATTGTAGAAAGAATCAGGGATCAGAAAAAACAGGTTGTTGACTTGGTGAGGGAAGTGCGCGAAGAGTTCGACTTCAGGGCTGTCTGGGGGAAGCCTACCTGTTTGAAAACCAGCTAACCATTCCCGGACTCGCTTGAGAATTTCGCCAATCCCATAGCATTCAGCCTGATCCGCATGGAGATCTTCCGCTTCTAAAAAGCACAAACTGCCGCTTGCCCCCTGGTGTCTCCTATATAGAAACCGAATAAAAGGCTTAATCTCTTTCTCAATTTCTCCGGGGGAGAGTTGCGCCAGGTGCCGGAGTGTTTCTTCACTTGGGATTTCTCTGAGCAAATATATTGATGGAGGCCGGTAAGGAGTGCTTTCCGGATAAACGATAAGCACCGGAAAATACTGGGCTTCGTTTGATCTTACGATAATCTGGCCGCACGAGATAAAGGTTTTCTCAAAAAGGGTGCGGCCCTCTTTGTAGTTTGTGTTTGATGATAGTTCCTGCCACTCCGCATGAAGCCAGGCAGGATACCTCTTATACCAACTCATACATTGTGGCCTCCCA
>JAPLLP010000245.1:0-3649 GCA_026387515.1 Candidatus Omnitrophota bacterium
CATGATCTCGTGGATGATCTCCATAACACATTCGGTGATATCTTTTACTGAAGGGCTCGGGCGGGCGATCTGGGTCTTGGTAATGATGTTGCCTTTTAAATCCAAAAGCAGGCCAACCATGCTCATGAGGTTAAGGCCGACGCCGATGGTGTAACCGGCCTGCGGGTTTAAATCCAAAAGCGCCGGGCGCCTGCCTCCTTCAGAAACATCAAGTTCCTTTTCGTAGGCGATATTGTGTTTTATGAATTCGTCAATATAATTGGAGATGGTCACTACGTTTATACCCATCTCCTTGGAGATATCGGGGCGGCTTATCGGGCCGTACCTGCGCAGGATCTCCATAATATCTATATTGCGTTTCTCCTTCTCTGTGAAGCCGTCCTTATAGAATTCGGCCACTCCCATAGAGTAAGCTTACCTTTCTCCGTGGCAAAACTAATATAGATAACTTATTTACGAATTAAGACTAAATTATGACTTCATTTATACTACTAAAGAAGATATAAGTCAAGTATTTTTAATAACTAAGGGGTTTAAAAAACGCGGAGTTTAATCAATATCAACCATATCAATACTGTAGTCCAGGGTGCCGGTAGGTGAAACTACGACGAGGTTTATCTCTTTGGTGCCTTTATAGTTATAAGAAGTATCAAAGGTTTTGACGCTTGCGGGATGTTCATCCTTCCCCAGATGCCCAGACCAAAGATATTGTAGTTCAGGCTGCATACAACCGCTATCTGTAGCATAATCGAGAGAATGTATATTCACGGGATTAACGGTTTTTGTCCTGTGAGGAGTTGAATCCAAATCAAGCTTTCTCATGTCAAAAGCCGCGGCTTCCTTTTTCAAAGAAACATCCAGGAATGTCTTGAGATTATATTCGATGGGCTTAGTTTCATCCATCTCCTTGAGCCGTTCCTTGGTCAAGTTAACGGTTTCAAGAAAATCATCCTTTGCCTTTTCTAATTTGCATTGTGAGTATAAACTTTGGTAGCACAATAAAAGCATAGTCATTAGAAAAGGTGTTTTCCTAAGAACGATGAAAATGCTTTTTTCTCTTTTAAAAACTTGGACGCATCTTTGGCCTTAAGAAAATCTTTGGCCTTCTCCAGATTATAGGCGCGCAGGAAAGATAATTGCTCGTCAAACCCGTCCTTGCCTCCGAGCTCTTCTATCTTTTTAAATACCTCTTCGGCAAAGGCAGCGTTTTTCTGTCCGGATTCGCCGGCGCAAAACAATTTTGCGATCTCAACCAACTCCGGCAACAACTCCTCTTTAGCCGCGGTTTTTAACCTTCTCTGAATATAGGCATCGTAGACCTCTTCGGATATCGTAACATTGCCATCCTGATAAAATTTTAAAGCGGCCGCCTTTAAATTAGCAACATTGGTTTCGGTCTTAGTCAATAGATCCACGCATCGCCTATAGACCTGGCGGGCCTCTTGTTTTTGTCCGCCGGCCAAAAGCCGATCCGCAACCTCTTTCAAAATATCCTTACCCTGCGCGCTCTTCTGGGAAAAATCCGAAACTCCACTCATTAAATCCGCTAAAGATTTTTCCCGGGACGTATCCTGCTGATCATTATGGAACCTCCATAAAAGCAACCTGGCGTAAAGCTTCACCGGATTCTCCTGCCCCAAGGAAGCATCGGCTTTCTGGGCGAGGCTCTCTAGTTCTTCGCGATAGGAATTCCCCTTAGAAAAATACTCATCCCAGCCCTGGGAGTCTTCTAAGTATTTAAGCTGGCTAAAACGCGTAAGGGCAATGTAATAATCCACAACCGGCTCAAGATCGCTTTTCTTAAGGATCTGGGATTTTAAAAAATCCGCGCAATCGTCATATCTGTTATTTTTATAATACAGTCCGGTGAGCTCGTTAAATAAAGGGCTTAAATCATCGGAAGGCTTAGACTCTATTAACTTCTGCGATAACGCAACCGCGCCTTCCGGCTCTTCGGCAAACGCGCAAAAGTAAAAAGGTAAAACCAAAAAGACAAGAGTGCATACTAAAAGTAAAAAATTAAAATTTTTATTTTTTTCTAATTCCATCGTATCCCCTTTTTAAATTTATCTTGGATTTTTACTTTTGGCTTTAATACCGGATTCTTCCAGAATTCCCTGATCACATAATAGGCCTTACGGGGAACGCGTTTGTTTATGCCGTTTTCCAATTCCGGGGATAGAGCAACTATCCCGAACCACTCCTCATTCATATTCATATTATTGGGCGCCTTAATATCAAAATAATAACTGCCGCTGGACCAACCGGCTTCGGTATCGTGCCTGGCCCATCCTTCGGGGTCATACTCGCTATGTTTCCACCATTCATCGGTCCACTCGAACATTGTGCCGCCCAAACAGTTCCCTTCGCCATCATTGGTTCTCAGGTTTTCATAAATTTGCCGCCACTGTGACTCTAAGAAAAATGCCTGCATATTCTGATCCTCTTTTTTTAAATAGGCGTCATGGGCGTCGGCGCCAAATTCGTTTAAGAGGACCGGCTTGTCAAAAGTCGCACGCAGAGACTTAAAGAGGGGACCGAAGGTTTTTCCTCTATATATAATACAGGCCACCAGATCTATATTCTTACATACGGAGTTTGCGGTATCAAGACCAATAAGCTCTCCGTTGCCCAAAGCCACCGGATGCCTGGGGTCGATCTTATGGATCTCGCCGGCGATCCCATCCACATAAGAATAATAAATCTTGGCCCGCATTGATTTCTGCTTCCGGGGGTCAGTCTCTTTATCTATCTCTGGCGTGGACCAAGGGTTGACGGTCCCGAGGCAAGAATAGTTATTCTCATTACCCAGTATCCAAAGCAAAACCCCCGGCTCATCCTTGTACAGCTTGACCATATCCAGGACCTCTTTTTTTATGCGGCCCTGAAAATCTTTATCTCCGTAAAAGGGACAGGGATATTCCCAGAAACCCAACCAATGCCCCAAGATCACCCTTATGCCGTATAGATTATATAAATCCCTGATTACCTGTTTTACGCTATCCGGATTTTCTCCGGGTTGGTAGATCCTTATAGTGTTTATGCCCATATCATGCATCAATTTTCCATCTACCAGCCAAGGTTTGTTGGGGTCAGACCACCAATCATATTCGTGGTTTTTGCCGATCGGGATAGGGCTATAACAGACGCCTTTGACAATGTAAGGCTTACGCTCGACCATAAGCTGAAAATGATTATTTTTTGTCTTGCGGATATAGACCTTGGACTTTGGCTGGCCGGCCATGCCGGTGGCTGTGCTGAGAAAAAATACCAAAATAGAAAATTGAATTATTTTTCTCAAGATAGGGTAGTTGTATTTATTAATGGCGAGCTGTGTCAATCACAGCCCGCCATTACGCCTTAATTATTCGTACTTTATTTCATCCAGATAGAAGGTAGCGCCATCCGGATTTACATCTACGTTGGTCGCCCAGCAGAATCCGCCGATGATGTAGGAAAGATCTTTGCCTTTGAGATCAATAGTATACTGGATCCATTCTTTATTTAAAATAACCGGACCTATTCCGGCTGAATCAGAATCGGAATACTCTCCCATGATACCGCCGATCTTAAGCTCTTCGATCCTCTCTCCCCCTTTTGCCCCGCGGGCCCAGAAGGTAAGCTTGGTAGCCTTGGAGAGGTCTAGCCC
>JAPLLP010000245.1:3662-5776 GCA_026387515.1 Candidatus Omnitrophota bacterium
GGGACTCTGCCAATACATCCCTGCCCAGCGTGCGCCCTGCGCGCCTTTACCGTTATAGGTAATCTTTACGCAGGTATTTCCTAGATAGGGATCTTCGGTTGAGGCATTATCCAGCTTAATATCCCCATAATCTCCCATCCATCCCGAAGGAATAAAGTGGTTCTTGATGGAAGACCTGTCGGAGTAAATATAGAAAGGCATAGCCTCTTGCTTTTTCGCCTCCGCAGTCACGGTTTTGTCTGCCTCGAAGGAAATATCATCCAGGTAAAAGGTTGATCCGTCGGGATTAAGGTCTGAAGTAGTTACCCAGCCAAAACCTCCGCTTATATAAGCAAGGTCTTTCCCGGCAAGATTTATAGTATATTGTTTCCATGAATCAGTGAGTTCGATCGACCCGGTCTCGATGTTAGCGGTATCGGCATAAACCCCCTTGATCCCGCCCACCACAAACTTCTGGATCGCTTCTCCCCCCCTTGCCCCGCGGGCCCAGAAGGTAAGCTTGGTCATCCCGGTCAGGTCAAAACCGCCTTTTTTTGAACCCCAGTTGTTCGCGGGATTCTGCCAATACACCCCTGCCCAACCCTGCCCCTGGCTCTTCTTGGCGGAATAGACAAACTGCATACAGGTAGTCCCGGAATGAGGATTGTCCATGGCCTGGTCGTTCAATTTAATATCTCCGTAATCCCCCATCCATCCCGAAGGGATAAAATGGTTATCCGGAGAGCGCTTGTCAGTGTAAACCTTGAATGTCTTGTTCGCCGCTGCCGTATCTGTTGCCTGGGCCTCTGCAGCTTTGGCTTCGACTTCGGCCATTGCCGCAATCGGCAAAACCAGAATCGCCACCAGCATTACTAATAGAATCTTCTTCATCTCACTAACCTCCTTCACAATGGTGAACACCGGCCCAATTCCTATCTGGGCCGGGTGTCAGTTTTTAATATTCTTTTATTTTCTGAGATTTTGTATTTATTTGCCGCCTCCTTTCTACCTCACTTTTAAAATTTACCTCCAGATTTTTTTATACATAAAATATGCTTTGCGCAGCTGCCTTAGAAAAGGGCTTAGTTTACCCTCGCCCGAAACCGTCGGGAAACGGCCCCACCCATAATCCCTTGGTATCGTGCACCGAAGGCTCATACGCCTTCCACCATTCATCCAGCCATTCAAACACCACCCCGCCTATGGAATTACCCGCGCCTTCGCCAAAAGCCATATTATCCCGGATATCCTGCCATGCCGCGCGATGATATGCCGCCTGAAGGACCTCCTGCTCATCCACACTTCTACTCTCGGCATAGGCCGGACAGCCAAACTCGGTGATAAATACCGGCTTATCCGCCTCTCTCTTGACCTGCTGCCATAGCGCGCCGAAACCGTAATCCCCCCGATAGGCATTAGCGCCAAAAATATCGATATCAGGACAGTCTTTTCCGAATTTATCCAGATAGAGTATGTCGCCGCTGCCAATAGCCACGGGGTGCTCAGGGTCAATATCCTTGACCATCAGCGCTACCTCGTTAGCGAATTTAAAAAAGGCGCCCGGTTCCTTATCAGCATTACAGGCATACCCATAGACGTTCTCATTACCCAGGAGCCAGAACAAGACAAACGGCTCGTCCTTAAACTCCGTGACCATGTCTCTTACCGAATCCATCATCTTCTTTTTCTGTTCGGGATTATTATAATCCGTGCCGGGGTTCCAGGGAGCGCCGGAACCAAGCGCGTATTTACCCAGGAAATCTCCGATGATCACCCGGATGCCGTATGTCTCATAGAGATCCCGCAGTATTACCTTATCTAATTTAGCAGGATGATGATAAAGGCGTATAGTGTTAACCCCCATCTCTTTCATCAGGGTAAAATCTCCCACATTCGGCTCATCCTTATCCTGAACATTATTTCTGTTTTTATCCACAAAGGTGTCATATGGCCCATCGGCCTTGCCATTCTGGTTATAATCCTCGTCCATCCAATTCTTTAAAGTCCCATTGTCCGGAGACTGGCCTACTTTTGTAGGCGCATAGGTAATACCCTTAACCATATAAATCTTGTTATCCACGATAAGGCGCCAATCCCCTGTTTCATATTGAAGCAGGTGCACCTTCCCTTTACCA
>JAPLLP010000149.1 GCA_026387515.1 Candidatus Omnitrophota bacterium
TGCTCTCGGGAGGAATAATGAAAACTTTAGCGCTTTGTATATTATTTTTCAGTATGGCCGTAAGCTTTTCTATGCAGTGTTACGCGGAGGATATCGCACTAAAGTTCGATAATCGGGAATGGGAGTTGGGATATAATACCGAGAACAACCAGGAAGGTATTCAGGAATACGTTCTTAAGGGAGAGTCGGTCAATAATTGGAGCGAGCTGATAACGGTGCAGGCGTTTTTTGGATTGCAAAAAAAGACTACGCCGGAACAATTCATGGATAGCATGATAAAGAGCCTTAAAGAAATCTCCCCAAATCTCACATCGAGAGTTATAAGAAAAGGCGATGATAAAGAAATAATATTTGATTGGGAGATTAAAAACACCCCCGGACAGGTCGATCAATATGAAATTGACCGTGTAATCTCAGGCAGTGAAGCCATGTGGCATCTTCATTACGCGACGAAAAAATTACCTGTATCTTCCGATAAGCGCAGCGAGTGGATAGATCTATTAAACGCGTCAAATCTACGAACTGAATAAGGCGACGCATCCCTTATTCTTCTTAATAGCAGGCCCTCCCACGCGGTCCCAAATTACATTACACCCTCCTTTTTAGTTTTTAACCAATACTTTACCCCCGTCGACCAAAAACTATTTTATAATAATTTGCCCCGCCTGAGCTATGCCGTAGCCTAGTGACGGCGGGACTTCCTCTCCATATTTAATAGCAGGCTCGGTTGCAACTACTCCTCTACTTTTCCCGTCTTATAGTATAGGGGGGATATAACGCCTATACAGGCAGAAGAGGAGGCAAATATGAAGGATTTAATACCCCAGGAAATCATTGAGAATAAGATTTATCTCACAAGAGGCCGCAAGGTTATGATGGACAGTGACCTGGCAAAGCTTTATAGAGTAAAGACTTTTAATCTTAATAAGGCCGTCAATCGTAATTTAGATAGGTTTCCCGAAGATTTCATGTTTCAGTTAAGCAGAGAGGAGGCTAAAGACTTGATATTCCAATTTGGAATATCAAGTTGGGGTGGAGTTCGCAAGCTACCCTATGTTTTTACGGAGCAAGGCGTGGCAATGCTTTCAAGCGTTCTTCGCAGCAAAAGGGCTATCCAGGTGAATATAGCTATAATGCGCACATTCGTAAAATTAAAAGCCATTCTTTCAACCCATAAAGAGCTAGCTCATAAACTGAACGAGTTGGAAAGAAAGATCGAAAAACACGATGTCGACATACAATCAGTCTTCGAGGCCATTAGGCAGCTCATGGCCCCGCCACCTGAGAAGCCACGACGGATGATAGGGTTTAAGCAAGAATAAGAATTTAGTTTATTTTTAACACATGCCCTGCCAAGCATCTTTATTGATTGGGGGCAGGGTCCCGCCTCATGTATAAAAACTTGCGTGGAGGGACAATTGTTTTGCCTTGAGGGCGAACACCTTGTATAATATTACCAGTTCATTAACAGAAATTACGATGCGGACGTTGATCTCGGAAAAGGTTCCCCGCTATGGAGTTAAACGGACGAGGCGGGGTCCCGCCCCATCTCTAAAAACTTGCATGGCGGGAGAATTGGTACGTACCTCCTCTGTCATGTTTCGCGGAGCAAGAATGAAAAAACTACTGCATATAATATCTACGCCAAGAGGCGATGAGTCGCGCACGCTTAAGGTTTCGGGATATTTTCTGAAAGAGCTTAAGAATAAATATCCGGCCTGCGTCGTAGACACGCTAGATCTCTTTAAAGAGACGATCCCGCCCCTTACCTTAAAGTCGGTGAGCGGCAAATACGTGCTTCTCTCGGGCAAGGATCTCTCAGGCGAACTTAAAGAGTCGTGGCGGGATATCGAGCGGCACATAGCGCGTTTTCTGTCAGCCGATGCTTATATAGTGAGCGTGCCAATGTGGAATTTCAGCATACCGTATATACTAAAACAGTATATTGATGTTATCGTGCAGCCAAAATATCTTTTTCGCTATACCGACAATGGCCCGGAAGGCCTCGCGAAAAATAAAAAGATGGTTATAATCACCAGTCGTGGCGGCGATTATAGCGCCGCCAGCCCATTTCATGCATATGACTATCAGGAGCCTTATCTTAGAGCGGTCTTTAGTTTCGTTGGCATTACCGATATCACTTTTATTAATTCGCAACCCATGGATGCTCTGGGTCAGGATGTGGCGGAAGGAAAGATAAGAGAGGCGCAAAAAATTGCCGCCGAAACCGCGCAAAAATTCTAATTTACGGCGGCATGAAATGAAGCGAAAGACTGTAGTTGTCAACGACAAGATGCAGAAAGGGTTCCAGTATGTGCTGACGGAGCCTATCGGGAAGAACTTCGATCGGGAATTTAAACCTGAGCTGACCCCGAAACAGATGTTAAAGCTGGGCGTATTCGGCGGTAAATACATGACGGATTGCCGGAAAGAATTTCCAGCTGACTGGTTTGCGAAAGCGAAGCTCTGCCCCGAGCGCCATGATCCGGAACTGAATTATTTCGGGATCAATGCCAGCAAGCCTCTATGGTACTGGCGTAAAAAAGGATGGATATATCCGGATGATCCGCGCGGTTGGTTCCAGTGGTACTGCCGGTATTACATGGGACGGCGCCTGGGCGAAGAAGACGGGCGCCAGATAGCCAGGTGGAAAGCTATCAAGAGGCATATAGCTCAAGTCTATAAACATTGTAGCGCCGGTGACATGAAGTGCAGGCCCAGGCAGCGCCAGGCCGTGATGCATTGGGCATACGACAGCAGGATAATATAGGGAGAGGTGGTGGATATGAGCAAAAAAGATAAAAGAATAATATTGATCGCCCAGTGTCTCGTAAA
>JAPLLP010000096.1 GCA_026387515.1 Candidatus Omnitrophota bacterium
ACCCACCTGGGTCCCCATAGATAGCGTAAGGGTAATTAGCAATATTGCGACGGGGGAAAGCGGAAAACTGTTGGCGGAAAAACTACTCAAGGCAGGAGCAAAAGTAACTCTTTTAACCGGACCAACCTGCACTTGTCGCATTGACCGCCGGATACGAATTATCAACTTCAGGTTTTTTGATGAGTTACAGAGTTACCTAAAGAATGAACTGCGTACCCGCAGATACAACATCGTTGTACATTCAGCGGCAGTATCGGATTATAAACCCGCGCACCGCTTCCGCGGCAAAGTAAGGTCGAACAAAAGAAACTGGAATATAAAACTCATTCCAACACCTAAGTTGATTAGAGACTTAAAAACTATACAACCCGGCCTGCGCGTGGCCGGATTTAAATTTGAACCGGACTTAACCAATAAGGCACTTATAAAAAGCGGCGAGAAACTACTAAAAGATTCCGGGCTAAACTGGGTAGTAGCTAATACCAGTAAAAACCAAAACTATTGCGCTTATATCATAAACGGCAAGCGCTCGATATCCGGCCCATGGCGCACAAAGAACAAGATGGCAAATGCGCTGTTAGATCATTTAGGAGAATAATATGACGGAATTAAAAATTCCCAAAAAGGCCAATCAAGCTGTCGCTTCCCTCGTAGAGGGACTAAAGGTAATCTATCAAAGTAATTTAGTTTCTATTATTGCCTACGGAAGCGCGGTGACCGGAGGCTTTGCGCCCAAACGCTCCCGCGTGGACCTTTTGGTAATTTTACAGGATGCCTCTTTGGAGAGTTTGAAAAAAGCGCATGCAATCGTCAAAAAAAATACTTTTTGCCATTTATTATTTTTTAACGAAGAGTTCATTGCCAAGTCGCTGGATACTTTCCCGATCGAATTCCTGGATATAAAAGAAGGATACCTGGTCTTATTCGGAAAAGACATTTTGCAAGATAAAGTGATTGAAACGGCAAACCTCAGGTTCCAATGTGAGGCGGAGTTAAAAGAAAAACTCATTGCCCTGAAACAACAGTATATAAAGACCTGCCGCGACCCCAAAGCGATGCAGCAGCTTTTATTGGTTTCGTTCTCATCGATTCTGCATATATTAAAGAGCTCCTTGCGCCTTAATGGGCAGGAAACTCCGCGGGCCAAAGAAGAAATCATTAAAGTCTGCGGCTTACGCTTCGGTTTGGATACCGCGCTCTGGAACAGGCTGCTTTTGTTTAAGAATGGACAGACTCGGATCATTAAAGGAGAGATCGAACCACTATTTGTCTCTTTTGTAAGGGATTTAGAGAAGATTTCGGATAAGATCGACGCCCTCTAACTATAAATGCGTAAGCTCTTCTTAACGGTCTGTTTCTTTTGCCTAAGTTTAGGCAATGCCTTAGCCCAGGATATCCCGGAGCCAAGCGGATGGGTCAATGATTTTGCCGGGGTTTTGAACCAGGCAGACAAGAACGAGATTACCACGCGCATCGAAGCGCTAGAAGCAAAAACTTCCGCTGAAATATTTGTAGTTACCGTGCAGTCCATCGCTCCTTATGATGAAAAAGAATATGCGCGGTTGGTCTTTGATAAATGGAAACCGGGGAAAAAGGGTAAGGATAACGGCGTTATTATACTCTTAGCGATAAGGGAAAGACGCTGGAGGATCGAAACCGGTTACGGCATAGAAGGCGTACTGCCCGACGGCTTATGCGGCCAGATCGGCCGCACCTATATGGTGCCATATTTTAAGGCGGGCGATTATTCTACCGGTTTGAGGGAAGGGGTAAAAGAAGTAACTAATATCATCCTTAATCCCGAAGCGAAAAATGACCCCAACCTTAAATCAAGGAACAATCTGACAGGTGGGCCACCGGCGTTATTTATGCTAATTTTTTTCTATGTCTGGAATATTCCCTGGCCGGTCTTTATCGGGCTGCCGTTTACCTTGTTATTCGCCTGGGCCTTTAGCCATGCTTCGCCATTATTAGGTATCTGCCCGCTGATAGGTTACTGCGGGGCAATGGTAACGCGAATCTTCATCTGGAAAGGGCAACCCGCTCCGCGTAAATCAAGTCTGTGGAAGATATTCATCCTTGGCCTAGCGGTAATGGGAAGCACTTACGGAAGGAATAGAAGTGGTTGGGGAGGATTTGGCGGCTATAGCGGAGGCGGTTTCGGCGGAGGAGGATTTGGCGGCGGTGGCGGCGGTGGAGGCGGAGGAGGCGGTGGAGGCGGAGGATTTTAAAATTAAACCTGGCTCTGCGATTAGGTTTAATTTTATCCCGAGCACTGCGAGGGATAATAACATGGAGAAGAAAATATGAATAAAATGGCTATCGGCATAATAGCGGCTATAGTACTTATCGGAATCGGGTTTATTTCGACATACAATTGCATAGTCTCAAAACATGAAACTATTACTGCTAAATGGGCACAGGTAGAAAATCAGTTACAGAGAAGAAATGACCTCATCCCTAACCTTGTTAATACAGTAAAGGGCTATGCCGCGCATGAAAAGACCTTATTTGAAGATATCACTAACGCGCGCTCGCAATGGTCCAAGGCAAACACGGTGGATGAAAAAGTCAAAGCTGCCAGCGCCATTGACAGCGCCATTTCGCGCCTATTAATGGTAGTGGAAAATTATCCGAATTTAAAAGCGGACCAGACATTCTTAAAATTACAGGATGAATTGGCCGGGACAGAAAATCGTATCGCCACCGAGCGCATGCGCTATAATGAAGCGGTGAGGGATTATAATATAACGGTGCGGATGTTTCCGGGCAACATAATCTCCGGAATGTACGGCTTCAGGCCGGCCACTGAATATTTTAAGGCCGAGGAAAAAGCCAGGTCAGTTCCCGAAGTCAAATTTTAATATGAAATATATCGTTTTAGTTGGGGATGGGATGGCGGATTACCCAATAGAGGAACTGGGTAACCGTACGCCTTTAGAAGCAGCCAAAACGCCGAATATGGATTTTATCTCCCAGAACGGCATGCTCGGGCAGATAAAAACTATCCCCCCGAACATGAGCCCGGCCTCCGACGTAGCCAACATCTCTATCCTGGGTTATGACCCGGCGCAATGTTATACCGGACGCGGCCCGCTTGAAGCGGCCAATCTGGGAGTGGAATTAGCGGATGATGATGTCGCCTTCAGGTGCAATCTAATCACCATTTCCGGAGATACGCTTATAGATTACAGCGCAGGGCACATCTCAACCAAAGAAGCAGAACAGATCATTAAATTCCTTGATCGGGCTCTCGGCAATGAACGGATCAAATTTTATCCCGGGGTCAGTTACCGGCACGTAATGCTGGTAAAGAACGGTGTCAGTGAACACCTGGATACAATAAAGGCAAAACCGCCGCATGATATAAGCGGACAGAGTATTTCCAAGAATCTTCCGGTTGGATCCGGCGCGGAGATACTGATCAAACTAATGAAGGATTCCTTACCGTTGCTTGAGAATCATGAAATAAATCACGTCCGGGTCGATTTAAAAGAAAATCCGGCCAATATGATCTGGCTCTGGGGACAAGGGAAAAAACCGGCCATGCCGAAGTTCACGGATAAATTCGGACTCACCGGCAGTGTTATTTCCGCGGTGGATTTATTAAAAGGTCTGGGCAGGATCTTGGGGCTGAATGTAATTGATGTCCCGGGGGCAACCGGATATTATGATACGGATTATGCCGGTAAGGCCAAGGCGGCTATCGAATCGTTAAAAGAGCGCGACTTTGTCTTTGTGCATGTGGAGGCCCCGGACGAGGCAGGGCATAACGGAGACCTAAGGGAAAAGATCGCGGCCATCGAACGATTTGACCAACTGGTGGTCGGTAACATCTTAGATGCCTTTAAGCGCAGAAAAAATTTCCGCGTCCTGGTACTTCCTGACCACGCTACTCCAGTCAGCCTAAAAACCCATGTTGCCGATAAAATATGTTTCGGAATCTACGGCAAAAACATACCCGCGGGTAATTTCGCGGCTTACAGCGAAAAAGAAGCACAAAAGTCCACTCTGAATTTTGAAAAAGGCCATGAGCTAATGGAATATTTCATACGGAGCAAAAATGAGCCATAAATTAATTGTACAAAAATTCGGCGGATCTTCAGTCGCCAATGCAGAACGTATTCAGAATGTGGCAAAAAGGGTGGCTAGTTACAAAAAAAGAGGGAATAGTTTGGTAGTGGTAGTCTCGGCATTAGGCGATACTACCGACGAATTGATCGAATTGGCTAATAAAATCAACACCGACCCTCCCGAGCGCGAAATGGATATGTTGCTTTCTACGGGAGAGCAGATATCAGTTGCCCTCCTGGCCATGGCCCTAGATAAACCTACGGTCTAAGCCATATCCTTCACTGGCCTGCAGGTCGGTATCATTACCGATACCAGCCATACCCGGGCACGCATCCTTAAAATTAATACCGAGAAGATAAAAGAAGAGCTCAGAAAAGGGAAAATCGTCATTGTCGCGGGATTCCAGGGAGTCACCTTAAATCAAGACATAACCACGCTCGGCCGCGGCGGCTCAGACCTGACGGCAGTAGCCCTGGCCAAGGAGCTAGAGGCGGACGAATGCGAGATCTACACCGATGTAGAAGGCATCTTTACCGCTGATCCGCGCATCGAGCCAAAGGCCCAAAAAATAAACGCGGTCACTTACGACGAAATGCTTGAAATGGCCTCATTAGGCGCGCAGGTAATGCAGGCGCGCTCCATAGAGGTAGCGAAAAAATTTAACGTACCCATACACGTGCGTTCTTCGTTTTCGCAAAAAACCGGCACGATGATCATTAAGGAGGTCAAAAGAATGGAAGAGGCAGTAATCAGCGGAGTAACCCTGAATAAAAACGAGGCCAAGATCACCGTATGTGATGTCCCGGATAAACCGGGTGTCGCGGCCATGATTTTCAACGAACTGTCCGAATCCGGCATCAATGTTGATATGATCGTTCAGAATGTATCTCATACGCGTAAAACTGATATCTCCTTTACTATAATCAAAGCGCAGAGCGCCAAAACCCTTAAGACCGTCAAAAAAGTTTCTAAAAAAATCGGGACAGGTGAAGTCTTAATGGACGATGATATTGCCCGGGTATCAATAGTAGGCGTGGGCATGAAGTCGCATCCCGGTGTCGCGGGAGCCATGTTCGAAGTCCTGGCAGATAATAAGATCAACATAGAAATGATCTCTACTTCGGATATAAGTATATCCTGTATCATCAAAAAGAAATTTGCCGAAACCGCGGTAAAAGCACTGCACAGTAAATTCGGATTAGCTAAATAACACCCCGCGCGACACCTGCCCCAGATAGGAATTGGGCCAGTGTTCGCCTCGTGGCGAAATTTGCGCGGGTGCGCCCTTTCTAGGCAGAGAGGCCTATATGCAAAAGGTAAAATTATACGATACCACGTTGCGCGACGGCGCGCAGGGAGAAGGTATTTCTTATTCAGTAACGGATAAAATCCATATCGCCCAGGAGTTGGACCTATTGGGAATACATTACATAGAAGGCGGCTGGCCGGGCTCTAACCCCAAGGATATGGAATTTTTCTTGAAAATGTCTAAGCTGCGCCTGAATAACAGCGAACTCGTGGCCTTTGGCTCTACCCGCAAAGCCCATACGCCGGCGGAAAAAGACCCCAACCTGCTTGCATTATTGAAATCACAGGTCAAGATCGTGACTCTCTTTGGAAAAACCTGGGACCTGCATATCACTGAAGTACTCAAGACTACCCTAGAGGAAAACCTGGCAATGATCGGGGATTCAGTTAGATTCCTTGCTTCAAAAGGGATCACGGTATTCTATGACGCGGAACATTTCTTTGATGCCTATCGAGCAAATAAAGAATACAGCCTCCGATGCCTGATCGCCGCGCAAGAGGCAGGCGCGCAGGCAATCTGCCTCTGTGACACTAACGGCGGAACTTTGACCTCCGGCATTTCGGCTGCGATCAAAGAAATCCAGCCCGATATTAAAGTGAGCTTGGGCATTCATTGTCATAATGACTCCGGGCTTGCTGTGGCCAATTCCATTGCCGCGGTCGAGGCAGGAGCGGATATGGTGCAGGGAACCATCAATGGTTACGGAGAGCGTTGCGGAAACGCCGACCTTATCCCGATTATAGCTAATCTCAAACTGAAATTAGGCGTCGATTGCATAACTGACGAAAAGTTAAAAGAACTCACCAAGGTGAGATGAACAACCATACACCGGGACTTCTGCCTTCGCGCACAAGGGGGGAGTGCATATCAACGCGGTGATGAAAAACCCCAAAACCTATGAACATATCGAACCGAACCTGGTAGGAAATAAAAGTCGGATCCTGGTTTCGGAACTGGCAGGGAAAACGGGGGTATATATCCGGGCGAAGGGGCTAGACTTAGATCTGAACAAGGATGACCCGCAGACGAAAAAAATACTGCAGCTTATCCAGAAGCTTGAGCACGAGGGTTACCATTTTGAGGCAGCGGATGCCTCTTTTGAGCTGTTGATGAAAAGGGCGCTGAAAAAATATAACAAGTTCTTCGACCTCACCGGATTCCGCGTGGTGCTTGAGAAAGAATCTAATAAAAAAATCACTACCGAGGCAATCATTAAGCTAAAGGTAAAAAACACTAAGGTCCACACCGCAGCAGACGGAGATGGCCCGGTCAACGCCCTGGATAATGCCTTGCGCAAGGCCTTGCGCGAATTTTACCCGAACCTCTCCAAGATGCATCTTTCTGATTTTAAGGTGCGCGTGCTAGATGAAAAAGCAGGCACTGCGGCAAAAGTGCGCGTCTTGATCGAATCGCAGGACGAAAACGATACCTGGAGCACCATCGGTGTATCGGAAAACATAATCGAGGCCAGCTGGCAAGCCCTCCTGGATAGCATAGAATACAAGCTCCTGAAAGATAAATCTAATGGAAAATGAGATCCCCAAGCAATATAACCCCAAAGATACCGAGGATACCTGGTATAAATTTTGGGAAGAGCAAAATTTTTTTTCCGCCAGGCCTAATCCCCAAAAGAAGCCTTTCGCTATAGTCATCCCTCCGCCCAACGTAACAGGGATACTGCACATGGGCCATGCCTTAAATAACACTATCCAGGATATCCTCATCCGCTATCACCGCATGAAAGGCGAAGAGTCCCTATGGATGCCGGGAACTGACCATGCCGGGATTGCTACCCAAAACGTAGTAGAGAGGGCCCTGGCTAAAGAAAATGTCAAACGCCAGGACCTGGGCAGGGATAAATTCATCGAAAAGGTCTGGCTCTGGAAAGAACAATATGGCTCTACGATCATCCGGCAGTTAAAAAAGATAGGCGCCTCCTGTGACTGGTCAAGGACGCGCTTTACCATGGATGAGGAATACTCCAAAGCGGTAATCGAAGTTTTTGTGCGCCTCTATGAAAAAGGCCTGATCTATCAGGGAAACTACATTATCAACTGGTGCCCGCGCTGCCAAACCGCCCTTTCTGACGAAGAGGCGCCGCATAAAGAACTACAGGGAAATTTGTATTATTTAAAGTATCCTGTTAAGGGGACAGGGACACATGTAGTAGTTGCTACTACACGACCGGAAACCATGCTTGGCGATACCGCGGTAGCGGTAAACCCCAAAGATAAACGATATAAGAAACTAATCGGAGAGACCTTAATCCTGCCCTTAATTAATCGTGAAATAAAAATCATCGCGGATGAAATGGTAGATATGAAATTCGGCACCGGAGCGGTCAAGGTAACTCCCGCGCATGACCCTAATGATTACGCTTTGGGCAAAAAACACAAGCTGGAATTTGTAAACGTGATGCATGCCGACGGCCGGATGAATGAAAATGCCGGAGCGTACAAAGACATGGACCGTTTCGAAGCCAGAGAGGTCATCTTAGAGGATTTAAAAGAAAAGGGGCTCCTAGAAAAGGTGGAACCCCATCAATTTTCCGCGGGCCACTGCTACCGCTGCCATACCATAATCGAACCATACTTATCCAAACAGTGGTTCGTAAAAATGAAACCCCTGGCCAAAGATGCAATACAAGCGGTAAAAAAGGGCAAGATCAAATTTTACCCTGCGCGCTGGACTAAAGTTTACCTCAACTGGATGGAAAATATCCAGGACTGGTGCATTTCAAGGCAGATCTGGTGGGGCCACCGCATCCCCGTATACTATTGTAAAAAGTGTCCAGGCAAAGACTCAATAATCGTTGCCAGGACAAAACCGCAAATCTGCCCGAACTGCGGCGGTAACGACATAGCCCAGGACGAAGATGTATTGGATACCTGGTTTTCCAGCTGGCTCTGGCCATTTGCCACCTTCGGCTGGCCTAAAACCTCGCAAGACCTGAAATATTTTTATCCCACCTCTGTCCTCGTCACTGCCCCAGAAATTATTTTCTTTTGGGTTGCGCGCATGATCATGGCAGGCTTAGAGTTTATGCAGGATATACCTTTTAGGGATGTCTATATACATGGCACCGTGCGTGACATTGAAGGCAAAAAAATGTCCAAATCCCTGGGGAACATTATTGACCCGCTGGATATAATAAGTGAA
>JAPLLP010000221.1:0-1453 GCA_026387515.1 Candidatus Omnitrophota bacterium
AACCGGCTTGGTTTTAATTATAATTTCAAGACTTGGATGGAGGCGAATCAGAATTTCTTTGCTGCGTTAAAGCTAGAAAAGTTGACGATGTTTATAATTTTGGCATTAATTATATTGGTTGCATCGTTTAATATTATCAGTACTTTGATTGTTATGGTTGTAGAGAAGACTAAGGATATCGGGATACTTAAGGCGCTTGGTATGAGCTCTGCCGGTATTAGAAGGGTGTTTACTTATCAGGGTCTGACTATCGGGATGCTCGGTATATTCCTGGGCGGGTTAAGCGGATTTACTATTTGTACTTTGCTCAAAAAATATCAGTTTATAAAATTACCGCAGGATATATATTATATTGATCGGCTTCCGGTAGCCATCCAGTTTTGGCCGGATATAGTTTTAATTATCGCATGCGCCATGGTTATTGTCCTAGCTTCTACCATATACCCTGCGATGAGGGCATCTAGACTTAAGCCGGTGGAAGCGCTTAGATACGAATAGAGGAAACATTTGTTAGAGGCTAAGAATTTACATAAAGTTTATAACGACGGGAAAAGGGATCTTCAGGTCCTAAAGGGTATTGAAATAAAGATTGAGAAGGCTAAGTTTATTGCTATCGTAGGGCCTTCGGGAGCTGGTAAATCTACTCTTTTGCATATTTTAGGAGGATTGGATTCTCCAACAAGCGGTGAAGTTATGTTTCAAGGAGAGGATATTTATAAATTAAGCGATTTAGAGTTGGCTAAAGTTAGGAATAGAAAAATAGGCTTTGTTTTCCAGTTTTACCATCTGCTTTCTGAATTTACGGTTTTAGAGAATGTGCTTATGCCGTCTTTATTAGGAGATACCAAGAGGATTAATTTAAGAGAGAATGCGCTTGAGTTTTTGACCCAGGTAGGTTTAGGGGAGAGATTAACACATTTCCCAAGCCAGCTTTCTGGTGGAGAAAAGCAGCGCGTAGCGATTGTGCGAAGTTTAATAAATAATCCTGAGCTACTTCTTTGCGACGAGCCGACTGGTAATTTGGATTCTAAGTCTGGCGAGGAGGTAATTGCGATGATTAAAAAAGTGAATGCAGTAAGCCAGACAACAATACTTTTAGTTACGCACAATCTAGATTTGGCTAAATCAGCAGACAGGGTTTATCATTTGAAGGATGGTAGCCTAATTAATTAGCAAAATTTCTCAAGGAGGCAAGATGAAAGTTTATATTAACGGAAAATATTATGAAAAGAGCGATGCAAAGATCTCTGTTTTTGACCACGGTTTACTTTATGGCGATGGGGTATTCGAGGGGATCCGTTCTTATAATTCTCGGGTTTTCAAATTAAAAGAACATATCGAGCGTTTATTTGAATCCGCTAAGAGTATTATGCTGGAGATTCCTTTATCCAGGGATGAATTAGTTAAAGCGGTTATTCTTACTTTGAAAAAGAATAAATTAAAAGATGCTTAT
>JAPLLP010000221.1:1465-11722 GCA_026387515.1 Candidatus Omnitrophota bacterium
CGCTTATATCCGCCTGATAGTTACCAGGGGCGAGGGAGATCTGGGGCTTGATCCGCGTAAATGCAAGGCCGGTTCAACCATAATTATTATTACCGATAAAATTGCTTTGTATCCGGAGAAATTATACAGGGAGGGATTAAAGATTGTAACTGTACCGACAGTAAGAAATTTACCTGAGGCGTTAAATCCTCAGATTAAATCTTTAAACTATCTCAACAATATTCTGGCAAAGATCGAGGCAGCAAATGCAAATTGTGATGAGGCGATTATGCTTGATTCTTTAGGATATGTTGCAGAGTGTACCGGAGATAATATCTTTATTGTAAAAAATAACTATATTTAAGTCAATATAACTTATACACACATCTGTTTAAATTTACAAAACTAAAAAATTTAGTAACTTGTGACTGAGTTCTTTCTGTTTAAAAGCAAGAATTTTTTTCTGCAAAACTTGATTAAACTATTGATTTGTTGTATAGTATTTTGGACGGCAGGGTTATTGGTCGAGGTAAGCCCGGAAAATTAACTGCTAGCCTTTTGAAAAAGTTTAGAGAACTGACTAGAAAAGAAGGGGTTAAGTATTAATATGCTTTGTAATCTTTGCGGTAAAAATCCGGCTACGGTTCATTTAACCGAGATACTTGATGAGCAGATGAATGAGTTGCATCTATGCGAAGAGTGCGCAAGGCACAAGAGCGCAGCCATGGAGCAACAGTTTGGCTTAAGTGATCTTTTGGCAGGGATGGCGGAGTTTGATAAGCCGGAGACTGCGAAAGAGAAAGAGGGCGCGGTTATTTTAAAATGCCAGAATTGCGGATTGACTTATGCTGATTTTAAGAAAATCGGAAGGCTTGGTTGCGGCGAATGTTACAACACCTTTAAGAAATACCTTAGTCCTTTATTAAAGCGTATTCACGGTTCAATCCAGCATACCGGTAAGTCTCCGCTTAAGGTGACCAAGGTTTTAAAGAAGAAAATTGATGCGCAGGAGTTACGTAACCGCCTGCAAAGAGCAGTTGAATCTGAGGCTTTTGAAGAGGCAGCTAGATTGCGCGATCAGATAAAAGAACTTGAAAAGAAGGAACAAATTTAAGAATGCAGTTAAATGATTTGTTAAATCATACGAGTGAATGGCTTAAGGGAAGCGGCCCTAATTCTGATATCGTTATATCTAGCCGCATACGCCTTGCGCGTAATTTGGATAAACTCATTTTCCCGCATTGGGCAGATAGTGTCCAAAGTCAGGCAGCCTTAGATACTATTAAAGAGTGCGTGCTTAAAGTTGATAGCCTTAAGCATGCGACATTCTTCAAATTATCTGAACTGGATAGCGTAGATAAGCAGTTCTTAGTAGAGAGGCATCTTATGTCTTTAGATCATGCCCAGAAAAGCGGGGATAAAGCTGTTGTGGTAGATAATGAAGAAGTAATTTCTGTAATGATTAATGAGGAAGACCATATTCGTATGCAGGTGATGCAATCAGGATTTAATCTTTTCGAAGCTTGGGATATTATAAAAAAAATTGACGATGATTTGGCTCGAGAATTAAATTTTGCCTTCTTGCCGGACTGGGGATATCTTACTGCATGTCCTACTAATGCTGGCACAGGGATGCGTGGTTCAGTAATGTTGCATTTGCCGGCCCTAGTAATGTCTCGTGCTATTGATAGAGTGTTAGCAGCTATCGCTAAATTAAGCTTTACTACACGCGGACTTTACGGCGAAGGTACGCAGGCTATGGGTAATTTCTTTCAAATCTCCAATCAGATATCCCTAGGTCCTAGTGAAGATGAAATTATCGAAAGCATTAACGGATTAATCCGGCAGATAATTGAACAGGAAAACCAGGCCAGGCAGGCGCTACTTTCTAAAAATAGACCCCTGCTTGAGGATAGGATCAATCGTTCGCTTGGCATATTGAAAAGCGCCAGGATTATAACCAGCCAGGAGACTATAGAGCTGCTTTCTATGGTAAGATTAGGAAGTGATTTAGATATGATTAAGGGTGTTAACCGCAGGGCGATAAATGAATTATTTATTATTACTCAGCCGGCGCATCTGCAGAAGATAGAAAATAAGAAGATTTCTGCGGAAGAGCGCGACTTAAAGAGGGCGGAATTAATTCGTGATAAACTAAAATAATTAATCAGGGGGAGGGAGTTTAATGTTTAATCGTTTTACTGAAAGAGCGCGAAAAGTTATCATCCTAGCTAAAGAAGAGGCAAGGCGTTTTAATCACGATTATATTGGAACAGAGCATATACTTTTGGGCCTTATTCGTGAAGGCGAAGGCGTAGCTAGCACTGTATTGCAGAAGCTTGGGCTATCTTTGGAAAATATCCGCATTGAAGTTGAAAAGCTTGTGCAGCCAGGGCCCACAACTCAGATTATCGGCGATATTCCATTTACCCCCAGAGCAAAGAAGGCATTAGAGTTGGCTGCTGAGGAGGCGCGTTCTTTAGGGCATAATTATATCGGTACAGAGCATCTGCTTTTGGGCCTTATACGCGAAGGAGAGGGAGTGGCGAGCCAGGTATTATTGAATTTAGGCTTGGATCTGAATACGGTGCGTAATGAAGTAATGGAACTTTTAGGTTCAGCGCTTCCCGGGTTTGGGCAGAATCAGCCTGCTAAAACCAAGACCCCGGCTCTGGATGCCTTTGGCCGTGATTTAACCACCCTGGCCAAAGAGAATAAGCTCGATCCGGTAATCGACCGTATCCAGGAGATCGAACGCGTGATCCAAATCCTCTCCCGCCGCACCAAGAATAATCCGGTTTTATTGGGAGAGGCAGGGGTGGGTAAGACTGCGATCGTTGAGGGCTTGGCCCAATTGATCATAGCCGGCAATGTGCCGGAGCTCCTGCGCGGCAAACGTAACGTGGTGCTGGATCTGGCGTTAATGATCGCCGGGACAAAATACCGCGGACAGTTTGAGGAACGCATCAAGGCAGTCATGGAGGAGATCAAACGTTCCCAGGATGTGATCATTTTTATAGACGAACTACATACTCTTGTGGGAGCAGGGGCTGCCGAGGGGGCGATCGATGCTTCTAATATCTTGAAGCCCGCTCTTTCGCGCGGCGAGATACAGTGTATTGGCGCCACTACCCTTGATGAATACCGTAAATATATTGAGAAGGACGCGGCCTTGGAGCGGAGGTTCCAGACTATCATGGTCGAACCGCCTTCGGTGACGCAGACCATTGAGATCCTTAAAGGGCTGCGGGACAAATACGAGGCGCATCATCGCGTAACCTTTAAAGACGAGGCTTTGGAAGCCGCGGCAAAATTATCCGATCGTTATATCTCGGGCAGATTTCTTCCGGACAAGGCGATTGACTTAATCGATGAGGCCGGTTCCCGTGCCAGGCTTAATGTGCTGATTGTTCCTCCGGATATAAAAAAATTAGAAGGTAAGGTAGAGAATATCAGGAAAGAGAAAGAGTCTTTTATAAAAAGCCAGGATTTTGAAAAAGCTGCCTCTTTGCGGGATCAAGAGAGGATCGCCCGTCAAGAACTGGAACAGTTAAATCGGGAATGGTCCCAGGCCAAGGATAAGATGCGGCCTGAGGTAGGCGAAGAGGAGATCGCAAAGATTGTCTCGCAATGGACCGGCATACCGTTAATCCGGCTTGAGGAAAAAGAAAGCGAAAAATTACTCAAGATAGAAGAAGAGTTACACAAGCGCGTAGTGGGACAGGATGAGGCCATTGGCGCCATTGCGCATGCTGTGCGGCGTTCGCGCGCTGGCATCAAAGACCCCCGTCGTCCGATAGGATCGTTTATTTTCTTAGGCCCTACGGGAGTAGGCAAAACTCTGCTTGCCCGCGCGTTGGCAGAATACATGTTTGGCGATGAAGATGCTTTAGTGCAGTTGGATATGTCGGAGTACATGGAAAAATTCAATGTCTCCCGCCTTATCGGCGCTCCTCCGGGATATGTGGGTTATGAAGAAGGCGGACAGCTCACCGAAAAGGTGCGCCGCAGGCCGTATTCGGTGATCCTGCTGGATGAGATCGAAAAGGCGCATCCGGATGTATTCAATTTATTGCTGCAGGTATTTGAAGACGGCAGGCTTACCGATAGCTTTGCCCGTAAGGTAGATTTTAGGAATACGGTGATGATCATGACTTCTAACGTGGGAGCGGAATTGATCCGTAAGAGCGGATCTTTGGGTTTTAAGACCCAGAGAGATGAGATTACCTATGAAGAGATGAAGACCAAACTTCTTGACGAGGTAAAACGCACCTTTAAGCCGGAGTTCCTAAACCGTATCGACGATATTATTGTTTTTAAGCAGCTGTCCAGAGAAGACCTGCAACGCATCATAGAGATAGAATTGAAGAATGTGGCTCTAAGGCTAAAAGAGCAGAATGTGGCTTTAGAGGTTTCCTTTGAGGCAAAGCAATTTCTCATCGATAAAGGTTTTGACCCGGTTTTCGGGGCCAGGCCTTTAAAAAGGACTATCCAGAGGTTTATTGAGGATCCTCTGGCAAACGAGATAATCTCTAAGAGATTTACCGCGGGCTCAGCTATTAAGGTGAGTAAAAAGAATGAAGAGCTGGTTTTTGAATAAGAAGATCTATATCGAAGAGGGGCTGAATAAGTTTTTCCTTAATTTCGGCCGCAGAACCATTGCCTTTGTATACTTTCTGGGCGGATTAGGGACTCTCACAGGAATGTGTTTTTATCAAATGTTCCTGCCGCCTTTTAAAAAAGAGAGTATCCTGGAACAGGCCAAAAGGGCAGGTTTTGATTCTCTGGGTATCGTGTCACTGGTTGCGCTTTTCATGGGTTTTATCTATGCCTTGCAGACCGCCTATTTTATGCAGCGCCTCGGCTCGGAGATTTATATAGCAAGCCTGGTGGCTATTTCTTTGGTGCGGGAACTCGGGCCGGTTATTACCGGTCTGGTCGTGGCAGGCAGGGTGGGAGCGGCTATTACCGCGGAGTTGGGAACTATGCAGGTCACCGAACAGATCGATGCCTTGGAGACGCTGGCCACCAATCCCATAAAATACCTGGTAGTGCCGCGGGTTATAGCGCTGAGCCTGATGTTGCCGCTATTGACTTTGTATGCCGACTTTGTGGGCATATTGGGTAGCTATATGATCTGTGTCTATAAATTAGGCATATCCTCTAACATGTATATTCATGCGACTTTTACCGCGCTGTTTTTTAAGGATTTATGGACCGGCCTGGCAAAGACCGTTTTCTTCGGATTGATCATCGCCACAGTGAGTTGTTATGAGGCATTTAACGTCGAAGGCGGAGCGGAAGGGGTAGGGCAGGCAACTACCAAAGCGGTGGTTAAGACCTTTATTATGATTATCGCCGCGGATTGTTTCTTTACCGCGCTGTTTTATTTTATATTTCCTTAAAGTCATGATTGATATAGTCAAGGTAAGTAAGCATTTTAACGGCCATAAAGTCCTGGACAAGCTTAGTCTTAAGGTTGAGCAGGGTCAGACTTGCGTGATCATCGGCCGCTCCGGTTGCGGGAAATCCGTTTTATTGAAACATGTTGTGGGGATCTTGAAGCCCGACAGCGGTAAGATCATGATTAACGGACAGAACATCACTGATTTAACAGATAAGGCGTTGGATGCCGTGCGCATGAAGATCGGAATGGTTTTCCAGGGGGGAGCGCTTTTTGATTCCATGACCGTAGGAGAGAATGTCGGGTTTGGCCTTATCGAACACAATCATATCAGCCGCAGAGAATTGCTGGAGCGTGTGGAAGAGTCATTATGTATGGTGGACCTTTGCGGCATTGAGAACCTTTGGCCTGCACAGTTAAGCGGCGGCATGAAGAAGCGCGTGGCCCTGGCCCGGGCCCTTCCGGGGTGGATCCGATCACTGCGGACAGCATTAACGAGCTTATTCGCAGTATGCACGATAAACTTAAAGTTACTTCCATTGTGGTCACCCACGATATGAAGAGCGCTTATCGCGTAGGAGATAAATTAGCTATGTTATATCAGGGCGCAATAATTGCGGAAGGCACGCCAGAAGAGATACAGAAGACCAGGAATCCGGTAGTGCACCAGTTTATTAACGGCCTGGCTAAAGGGCCGATCACGGAAACCATAGACCACTATAGGGAACACTAAAAGGGTCAGGGGAATTAAACCTAACCACCAGAGGCAGGTTTAATTTTAGGAGGATAAAATGATGTTGAAAGTAGGCGTCTTTATTTTTTTTGGCCTGGTGATCTTGATCCTTTTTGTATTAATGATCGGTAATTTCCGCACCTGGAGCCTGGGTTACCGGGTTAACGTCATCTTTAATTTTGTCAATGGCGTTAAAGTGGGGGCGCCGGTGCGTTTCGCCGGGGTGGATGTGGGAGAGGTAAAAGACATTAATATTGTATTTGTTGATGGTAACCCGCTTTCCAAGGTAAAAGTGGTATGTTGGGTGAAGAATATTGTTAAAATCCCGGCAGATTCTACGGTCTGGGTTAATTCCTTAGGGTTTTTAGGGGAGAAATATGTAGAAATAATGCCGGGTACGGATTATAAGAATGCAATAGGGGAGAATCAATCTTTGACAGGCCATGATCCGATTGCCATGCAAGAAGTATCGGAGCTTGCCAAAAATGTGGTTAAGGATATCGATGATACTTTGGTAAAGATTAAGAGCGGCGAAGGAACTATCGGTAAGCTTCTTTACGATGACACCGTTTATAAAGAATTGGAAGCATTGGTCAGGGAGCTCAGGCTTAATCCTTGGAAGATTTTCTGGAAGGCCAAAGAAAAGAAATAGGATTATAAGATGAGAAATAAAAATATTTTCACTTGCCAGAATTGTGGGTACCAGTCATCTAAATGGCTAGGTAAGTGTCCGGAATGTAACAGCTGGAATTCACTGGTAGAAGAGGATTATTCCGAGGTTGCGCCAAAAGACAGCCAGAGGCGCGCGCTTTATAAGGATGAACCTGTGTTGTTGAAGAACGTGGAAGCCAGGGAGGAGAGCCGCCTTAAGACAGAAATACGGGAGTTGGACCGCGTGCTGGGAGGCGGGATTGTTCCCGGATCGGTGATACTTGTAGGCGGAGATCCAGGGATAGGCAAATCAACTATTTCGCTTCAGGTATCTAATCAATTGACCAAGAAAGGCTACAAGGTTCTTTACGTAAGCGGAGAGGAATCTGTAGCGCAGACAAAACTGAGGGCTAAGCGTTTAGGCCCTGGCGGAGATACGCACGGTGATATTTATATCGTCAATCAAACGGATTTATCTTTTATTTTACAGTACATAAAGAAACTCAAGCCCGATGTAGTGATTATTGATTCCATACAGGTGATCTTTGATCCGGGGATCAGTTCTTCTCCGGGCAGCGTCAGCCAGGTAAGGGAGTGCGCCGGAATCCTCACGCAGCTGGCCAAAACCACCAATACCTCGTTGTTTATTATCGGCCATGCTTTATTTTGAGGGGGATAGGTTTTCTTTATATCGGATATTGCGCGCGGTAAAGAATAGATTCGGCTCGACCAATGAGATCGGAGTATTTGAGATGGGTTCAGACGGTCTAAAGGAGGTGAGGAATCCTTCGGAAATATTTTTGTCGGAGAGGCCAAAGGACGTTTCCGGGTCCGTAGTGACTTCTGTTTTGGAAGGCAGCCGTCCGCTTTTAGTGGAAGTCCAGGCCTTGGTAAGTAAAAGCGGATTCGGCTATGCCCGTCGCCGGGCCCAGGGGTTTGATTTTAACCGGCTATCTTTATTGGTGGCGGTCTTAGAAAAAAGGATGGGCTTGAATTTAGAGGCGGAGGATATTTTTGTTAATATTGTCGGAGGCATAAAGGTAGAAGATCCGGCGGCAGACCTGGCAGTTTGCGCGGCAGTGGCTTCGGCTTTTCATAATGGATTGATCATACCGCAGACTATTGTCCTGGGGGAGGTGGGTTTGGCCGGAGAGGTAAGGAGCGTATCTCAAGTAAGTATCCGGCTTAATGAGGCAGAAACGCTGGGTTTTAAAGACTGCATCCTGCCGAAAAATAATATCAAAAACCTGGAATACGCTAAAGACAAGCTGGAATTAATACCCGTATCTTCGGTGAAAGAGGCTTTGGATACCGCTTTCCTCAGGGCGCTTTCCTCAGGGAAGCTAAATTGAACTCATAATTATGCTTATTACACCCCGCGCTAATCGGAATTGCGCGGGTGTTCGTTTACTACGAAGGAGGGCAATGGTATGAATTTATTATCAATTCGTCTTTTATTTATCTTAATCAGTATTGTTATCGGTTATCAGTCAGCGGAGTCTGCCGGATTGGCGGGGGCTTTGATCGGCGGCATTGCGGCCACGGTAATTATTATCTTAGAGATTGGTATGCGCAAGGTTTCGGTCAGAGGGCTTTCTAGCGCGGTTTTTGGCTTGATCCTGGGATTGATTATGTCTAAACTTGTTTCCGACGCGGTCAGCATTGCCCCGATCAATCCGGAACAGTTCAATCAGATACGGGTGACCTTGACTCTGGTTTTTTGTTATCTGGGGATGGTTATCGGCCTGCGGGGAAAAGATGAATTTAACGTGATTATTCCTTATATCCGCATGCGTAGGCAAGACCAGATGGATGAGATGTCCGTGATCGATACCAGCGTGATCATTGACGGCAGGATTCAGGATATCCTGAAGACAAAATTTCTCGAAGGTAAAATGATTATCCCCAAATTCGTGCTCAAAGAGCTGCAGCAGATTGCTGACTCAACCGATCCCATGAAGCGCCAGCGCGGCCGCAGGGGTTTAGAGATATTGCATACAATGCAGAAGGAAATGGGGCAGGAGATCAGCTTACATGACGAGGAATTCCCCGAAGTCCAGGAAGTAGATGCTAAGCTGGTCAAGCTGGCAAAACTCCTGGAGGCTAAAGTCCTGACCGTAGATTTTAACCTTAACCGGGTAGCTACGCTGCAGGGGATAAAGGTTTTGAATATCAACGAATTGGCGAATGCCTTAAAACCGGTAGTCTTTCCTGGCGAAGAGATGCGCGTGAAACTCATCAAGGAGGGTAAAGAGCATAATCAGGCCATAGGCTATCTTGATGATGGAACGATGATAGTAGTAGAGGAGGCGCGCCGCCAGATCGGGCAAGAAGTCAAAGTAGTGGTCACCTCGGTCCTTCAGACTCAGGCCGGGAGAATGATTTTTGCCAAGATAGAAAGATAATTCTTCAATGTTTGTTTCCTGTATTGTCCTTGCCGCAGGAAAAGGCGCCAGGTTCGGATCGAGTATCCCTAAGCCGCTTATTGAAGTTGGGCGCCGGCCGGTAATAATCCGCTGTCTCCAACTGCTTAGCCTTGTCCCTTCCATAAAAGAGATTATCGTGGTGGTTAATACCGGCAATAGGGATGGTATTAAGGCCAGCATACGCGTTTTTCGTATCGCTAAAGTTAGAAAAATTGTATTGGGAGGCAGAGAGCGCAAGGATTCCGTGGCCCGAGGCCTTAAATGTATAAGCCCGGAAGCAGACCTTGTGCTGATACATGATTCCGCTCGCCCTTTCATTAATAAAACGTTGGTCGCTTCGGTAATTAAAGAGGCTAAAAAATTCAAGGCGGCTATTTTAGCGGTACCGGTGAAAGCGACCATTAAGGTTGTTAGAAAAACTGTTGCAGAAAGAACGCTCAGCCGTGATCATCTCTGGGAGGCGCAGACGCCCCAGGTGTTCGAGAAGAAACTGATTCTTGAGGCTTATCGGAGATTCGGGCATTGTCAGGTTACGGATGACGCGATGCTGGCGGAGAAGCTGGGAGTGAAGGTGCGCGTGGTCAAAGGTTCTTACGATAATATCAAGATCACCACTCCGGAAGACCTAGCGATCGCCGAGGCGATCGCCAAGAGAAAATTTTAAGGTCAATAAATATGGGCATAAGGATCGGTTTCGGTTATGATATCCATCGTTTGATTAAAGGTAGAAAGCTTTTTTTAGGTGGAGTCCGGATCCCGCATTCTAAAGGGTTATTGGGGTACTCTGATGCTGACGTATTAATCCACGCCATCTGCGATGCGCTTCTTGGCGCCTTGTCTATGGGGGATATCGGCGAGCATTTTCCCGATACTGATCCCCGGTACAAGGATATTTCGAGCGCCGAACTGCTTAAGGTAACTGCGGATCTGGTGCGCCGGAAAAAATACTCTATTGGTAACATAGACCTGGTGGTAGTTGCCGAAGAACCGAAGCTATTGCCTTATAGGGATAAGATCAAAAAACAGATCGCTTCCATATTAAGAATAAAAGACGAGGCTGTCTC
>JAPLLP010000221.1:11773-15169 GCA_026387515.1 Candidatus Omnitrophota bacterium
AGACTAACGAAGGTCTGGGTCCGGTGGGTAAAAAACAGGCCATCGCTTCTTACGCGGTAGTATTATTGAACAAAGGGGGTAACTAAATATGCTTTGCATTATACAGATATTTTTAGTAATTCTAGCTCTTATACTTACGAAGTTCGCGTTTATCGGGATCTTCTTCTATAGCCACATCCGCGCTGCCCAGAAAAAGGACCCCGCCGCTACCAGTTTTTTTGAGATACTCTTCCTTTATCAGGGTCTGCACGCTTTAGTGGCGCACCGCGTAGCCCATCTTCTATACAGGGCGCATATGTTTTTCTCCGCGCGTTTAATATCGCAACTGGCGAGGTTCATGACCGGCATCGAGATCCACCCCGGAGCCAAGATAGGCAAAAGGTTCTTTATTGACCATGGTATGGGCGTAGTGATCGGAGAGACCGCGATCGTCGGCGACGATGTGCTCTTGTACCAGGGGGCGACTCTCGGGGGGACAGGATTGGAAAAAGGCAAGCGGCATCCCACCATCGGTAATAATGTGGTCATCGGCGCGGGCGCCAAGGTCTTAGGCAACATCACAGTCGGGGACAATTCATATATTGGGTCAAATGCAGTGGTGATCAAGGATGTTCCGCCCAACTCTACGGTAGTGGGAGTGCCGGGAAGGATCACTAAGCAGGATGGTAAGAAGATGGATGTCAGTCTGGACCATATCCATGTCCTGGATCCGATCATGCAAAATATCGAAGAGCTTCAGAAGAGGATCAGCGACCTGGAAAGAAAAAAATAAAATGCCTATCCAGATACACAATTCCCTTACCCGCAAGAAAGAAGAATTTCTACCTCTTAAATATCCTGAGGTAAAGATGTATGTTTGCGGTCCTACAGTATATGATCAGCCGCATATCGGGCATGCCCGCAGCGCGTACATTTTTGACGTCATTCGCAGGTATCTGGTATACAAAGGATATAAGGTTTTTTTTGTGCGCAATGTGACGGACGTGGACGATAAGATCATTGATAAGGCACGGCAGGAATTTAATGGAGAGGATTTAAATTGCGCGGTGCTAAAGGTTTCCAATAAGTATCTCGATGCCTATCATGCGGATATGGAGCTATTAGGAATCATGCCTCCGGATAAAGAACCCAAGGCAACCGAATATGTATCGGAAGCCAACCCTAAGATGCAAAGATTCATTGAGGAGCTGATTAAGCGCGAAGCAGCCTATGTTTCCGGAGGCGATGTATATTTTGATATCACCAAGGCTAAAGATTACGGAAAACTGTCTAATCAGTCGCAAGATAATATGGAAGTGGGGGTAAGGGTTGCTCCGGGAGAGAAAAAACGCGACCCGCTTGATTTTGCCCTTTGGAAAGGTGCCAAAGAGAACGAGCCCTCATGGGATAGCCCCTGGGGTAAGGGGAGGCCGGGCTGGCATATCGAATGTTCGGTAATGAGCTCGGATATCCTGGGAGATGAATTTGATATTCATGGCGGCGGGGTAGACCTCATATTCCCCCATCATGAGAATGAGATCGCCCAATCCGAAGGGGCAGGGAAAAAATTCGCGCGCTATTGGATACATCACGGTCTCTTAACTATCAATGCCCAAAAGATGTCTAAATCCCTGGGTAATTTCGTGGCCATCAAGGATTTTATGGATAAATATAATAACCCGGACCTCTTGAAATTATTCTTTCTTTCCGCGCATTACGCGCATCCCATAGATTATAACGAACAGAAATTAGCGGAGGCAAGAACGGCGTTAGGACGCATTGCTATCTTACATGACAGGATCGAAAAAAGGGTTACTAAGTCGCAGGTCGCGCCCGCGGAGATAGAAGAGGCCAAGGTACTTTTTATTAAAGCTATGGATGATGATTTTAATACTCCCCGCGCCCTGGCGGCGATATTTGATCTGGTGAATCTGACGAATAAAAAGATCGAGAATGTTGACTTCTGTGTACATTCCCGGGCATTAATGGGGGAATTGTTAGGTATACTGGGGATAACGCTTGAAAAACCGGAGCTCCCTGACCAGATCTCCGAGAGTGAGATCAAGGCCAAAATCCAAGAGAGAAATAATGCGCGCAAGGAAAAGGATTACGCCTCCTCCGATGCTATCCGTAAAGAACTGGAAGAAAAGGGCGTCATCCTGGAAGACGAAAAAGGCAATACCACCTGGAGAAGGAAGCTATGAAAGGTGCGTTCATTACATTTGAGGGTTCCGAGGGCTGCGGAAAGAGCACGCAGGCAAAATTATTGTACGGTTTCCTGAAGAGAAAAGGCTGCAAGGTTATTTTTCTGCGCGAGCCCGGGGGTACCAAGATCAGCGAGAAGATCAGGAAAATACTCCTGGATAAGAAGAACGATGGGATGTCTCCGATATCAGAAATGTTGCTTTATATGGCGGCGCGCGCCCAGGTCATGGGGGAGATTATCAGGCCGGCTTTAGGGGCAGGCAAGATCGTTCTCTGTGACAGGTTCCTTGATTCTACTATCGCCTATCAAGGTTATGGTTTAGGTATGGATATTGGGTTTATTAAGTCTATAGGTAAGTTTGTCACGCAAGGGCTGCAGCCGGATTTAACTATATTGTTGGACATGCCGCTTAAGGAGGCCTTTAGATGCAGGGCCAAGAATAAAGACCGTATCGAAGAGAGGTCGTTATCCTATCATAAGCGGGTCCTGGACGGGTATTTTAAATTAGCCGCAGGTGAGCCCGGAAGGATAAAAGTGGTTAAGGTGCTCAAGTTTAAAGCTCAAACTCAAACTAAAATACGGAAAATAACAGCGGATTTTTTAGGCGATGGCATTTAGTAATATAAAAGGTCACCAAAAGGTTATCGAGAGGCTAAAAGGGTTTTTGAAGGAAAACCATTTTGCCGGGACGTATCTTTTTACCGGACCAAAAGGCATAGGCAAAAGTCTTATTGCCCAGGAATTTGCTAAGGCGATCAATTGTGAAAGGGGCGCTGATGAGCCTTGTGATATTTGTCTTTCGTGCCTTAAGATAGATAAAAAGATGCATCCCGACGTGCATCTTATTGAGACGCAGGATTCCGAGATAAAGATCGAACTTATCCGTCAGCTGCAGAGCCAGATTAATCTTAAGCCCTACGAAGGGAAGAAAAAGATATTTATCATTCCGGAGGCCGGACTTCTGAATTCTGCTTCTGCGAGTTGTCTTTTGAAGACTCTTGAGGAACCCGCGGCCAACAGCGTGATCATCCTGGTTACGGATAAGCCAGTGTCGTTGTTTAAGACCATAATTTCGCGCTGCCAGGTTATTAAGTTTTCTGCGCTTAGAACCGGAGAGCTGGAAAGATTGCTTAATGAGGATTATCGCCTCAAGCCTAATTCTGCGCATTTTCTGGCATATTTTTGCGAAGGCCGTATAGGTCAGGCTCTGG
>JAPLLP010000221.1:15208-16632 GCA_026387515.1 Candidatus Omnitrophota bacterium
CAGCGATATTCTGGCCGTAAAAAACTCGATTATTGATAGCGCGCTATCCTCCAGATCTACCTCTGAGGATTATGTTCAGGCAGTCGCGAAGCTATCGCCTGTTTCCGCCGGGGCCCATTCCAGAAACCGCCTGCAACAGGATAGAGAGGCGCTGCGTAGTTATTGTAATATCCTGGCGAGCTGGTTCAGGGATCTTTATCTATTAAAGGCTGGTATCTCGGCTCAAGAATTGATCAATCTTGACCGTAAGGAGGAATTAGCCAGAGTGGCCAGGAATGCAAAATTTATGGATATTGAGAACGTGCTGCAGCAGATTTCTTCTTCTTTGCTGTATATTGAACATAACGCAAATACCAGGTTGTTATTGACGAATTTAAGATGGGCGATACGCGGTAACTAAAATAGGCACCCGGCCCTACTGCACCCCGCCTTATAGGATTGGCGGGTGCGCCCCTTTTGGGGGCGGATCGGCCGGTGCGCCGCTTTCTGCGGCGGATTGGCCGCTGTTCACTACTGTGAAGGATAAATTATGGAAAATACGATTGTAGTTAGATTAAGGGATTCCGGGCCGATATGCGCGTATCATGCTACCGACCAGGAATTTAAAGAAGGCGATTGCGTTATTATTGAGCACGACCGAGGGCTGGACTACGGCCAGATCGTTTCACCTAAAGAGGCAGGGCAGGACGCCAAGTCCAAGGAACCTCCCAAAAAGATCGTACGCCTGGCTACGGCGGCCGATAAGAAACAGATCGAGGAGGGGCGAGTCAAGGCCAAAGAGGCATTCGCTACTTGCGCCAAAAAGATCGAAGAACATAAACTGGATATGAAGCTGGTGCATGCGGAGTATTCTTTTGACCGTACCAAGATCACTTTTTATTTTACCGCCGCCGGAAGGGTGGATTTCAGGGAATTAGTAAAAGACCTGGCCAAGATCTTTAAGGCCAGGATTGAGCTAAGGCAGATCGGGGTCAGGGATGAGGCCAAGCTATTCGGAGGTTTTGGCCCTTGCGGGCGCGAACTTTGCTGCGCCAAGTTCCTGAAGGATTTTGAGCCGGTAACTATAAAGATGGCCAAAGAAGAAGGATTGCCGTTAAATCCCCCCAAGATCTCCGGCATCTGCGGAAGATTGATGTGCTGCCTTAATTTTGAATACGAGACCTACAAACTTTTATCTAAGGGGTTGCCTCGCGAGGGCGAACACGTGCATGTGCCGCAAGGCAAAGGCAAGGTTTTAAGCGTCAATGTCTTTTCCCGTACAGCAATGGTAGAGCTTGAGGACGGCACGCAGGTTGAAATAAGCTATAAGGAAAAACCTAAGGATTGACGACGATGGCGAAGAAATTTTATATCACCACTCCTATCTATTACGTAAATGCCTCTCCGCATATCGGGCATTCTTATACTACTATTGCTGCGGATAC
>JAPLLP010000306.1 GCA_026387515.1 Candidatus Omnitrophota bacterium
AAATCTTATTGTTCTTATATGCCATTTTCTTAGAATCTTGTTAAAATATGCCTTATTGATCTTAAGGCGCGTATACTTAAAAAAATAAACCCCGCTCTCTTTTGTGAGACACGGGGTTTCAATAATCAGTCCATGATACCCTCTCGAACGATGGTTAAAAAGCTTTTACCGGTCCTAAATACCCCCAAACTATCCGCTTGAAATTTAAGCAAAAATATATCTAAACATACAATCAGTCAAGACCTTTTCGGGGATTCAAGATAATAAAAATAGTAACTTTACCCATTTATAGTAAACTGTCGAATACCTGTAAGCAAATATATTTAATATTTCATACGTAAACGGACACTTTTTCCGACCAGTATTTTTAAGAAAATATATTTAAGAGTTCGCACATTCTCTTAAATATATCCTTTTTTTAATATTATATTAGTCCATCATACCTACAATGGAGCCGGTGCCTGGCAAGACGCACAACGGAAATGTTTGCTCAATGTGCGTTGTCGTTATTAATTCTATAAATGAAGAAAAGAAAGGAGGGAAATATCCTTGACAACACCTTGTATAATCAAAATCGTTTAGTAGATGCATAAAAACTTAATAGCATATGTTAAATAAGAATAATATAAATATGTGTTGCGTTGGTTGCAGTAGACCGTTTTCACCGTGGGGCAGAGCCCGTTAGGTAGCTTGGGTCGCTGCGATCTTCTCCAAATTAAACCCGAACAGTTGCCAGGGACCTAAACAGATCCCGCATCTTTCGCAAGGAAGGGAAAAGGAGAACAAAACATGAAAGAGGAGAAAACATTTATCGGTATCGATGTTTCGAAGGAGAAACTTGATGTAGGAGTAAGGCCTCAGGTGGATTTTATGACATTTGCCAATACGGAAGACGGCATATCTCTGCTGACGGATTTCGTAAAGTCAAAACAGCCGGAGCTAATTGTGCTTGAAGCCACAGGGGGGTTGGAAATGGCTGCTCTCAGATCCCTGGTTGTTGCAAAGCTTCCCGCAGTTTGTGTCAATCCCAGACAGATGAGAGATTTTGCCAAAGCTATGGGTGTTCTGGCCAAGACGGATAAAATTGACGCCCATGTTATTGCACGATTTGCAGATTCGGTGAGGCCGGAGATAAGGCCATTAAAGACCGAGGAAACGGAAATACTGGATGCTTTTAATACCAGGCGCAGCCAGCTCATCATAATGTTGACGGCTGAGAAAAACCGTTTAACCACAGCTTCGAAGTGGACGAAAAAAGATATTGAAAAAAGCATTAAAGGGCTGGAGAAGGCACTTGCTAAAATCAACCGTGAGGTTGAAAATCTTATCAAAAAAAGCCCGCATTGGCGGCATATGGACAAGATCATGCAAAGTGTTCCCAGTGTTGGGCCTGTTATGTCATTGACCATCCTTGCTGATCTGCCGGAGATTGGAACAATGAACCGAAGGCAGATAGCGGCCCTTGTTGGAGTTGCACCTCTGAATCGGGATAGTGGCAAA
>JAPLLP010000102.1 GCA_026387515.1 Candidatus Omnitrophota bacterium
CAGGAGAAAAGAATACTCCGTTTTCTTCATCTTTATATACGCGGAGACCGGGGTATCCAGGTCAGCGTTGATCTCCTTTTAGACCGGGATAACATTCCCCTGCCGGGCTAATTTCAAAAATCCTTTTAGATCCGGATAGATCATTTCAACTTTCTGTAAAAACAACTGCGGTTACCTGTGTGGCAGGCTACGCCCACCTGCCTTATCTTGATCAATAATCCGTCCATATCGCAATCGTAGGCAATTGATTTAACAAACTGATAGTGCCCTGAAGTTTCACCCTTGACCCAGTAGACTCTACGTGAACGCGACCAAAAACAAGTCTTGCCCAGTTTTATGGTCCGTCGCAATGACTCTTTATTCATATACGCCAGCATAAGGACCTCACCGGTCTTATAATCCTGGATGATCGCAGGGATCAACCCTTTATCGTCATATTTTAAACCCTTGAGGTTAACCTTGTTCATAGCCTTACGCTGACTCCTTTTTTAGATAAATACTCCTTGACCTCATTAACGGTAAATTCCTGATAATGAAAAAGCGAAGCAGCAAGCGCAGCATCCGCGCCTGCCTCAGTCAAAACATCATAAAAATGCTTAAGCACTCCTGCCCCGCCTGAAGCTATAACCGGTATACCTACGTTATGCGAAATCACTTTTGTAAGTTCGAGGTCATATCCATCCTTGGTACCGTCATAATCCATACTGGTAAGCAATAACTCGCCTGCGCCCAAAGAGGCGGCAGTTTTAGCCCACTCTATAGCATCTAAATCCACCGGAGTGCGTCCGCCATTAATATAAACCTGCCAACTCTCTATTTTAGACTTTGCCTCCGGGGCCCTCTTGGCATCAATAGCCACCACAATACACTGGCTGCCGAATTTTTCTGCTGAAATACGGATCAGTTCCGGAAATTTCACCGCCTGCGTGTTAATAGAAACCTTATCCGCTCCGGCATTCAATAGATCCCTTATATCATCAATATCCCTTATGCCTCCGCCTACGGTAAAAGGCATATAAATATTCTCCGCTATGGCCTCAACCAGCTCAATAAGGGTCTTACGTTTTTCAAAACTGGCAGTGATATCCAGGAAAACCAGTTCATCCGCTCCCTGACGGTCATAGACCTTAGCTACTTCCACCGGATCACCCGCATCCTTCAGGCCGAGAAACTTGACCCCCTTAACTACCCTGTTCTCCTTAATATCCAAACAGGGAATAATCCTTTTAGTCAACATCTATCCGATCTCGTTATTTGAGACAATCCCTGATTGCACCGGCTTTTTATCCAGATATACCTTTAACAACTCCCAAGTCTTTCTATTGATCTTTCCTTTTGCCGAAAGATTATTCGCCGCCCTTGTAGTCGCAGGTCCTTTGCACGCCCAGGAGAAGAGGGCGGATCTAAAGGTATCTCCACAGGGATCGACTGCCTGGACCTGTTTAACGCTTGGCCGTACAAAAACTACCGGCTGGGAATTTTCCAGGTTTATCTCTTTAACCTTAGCCTGGGCCTGAATATCCTGTTCGTCCTTAGCCAGGCGTTCTTTTAGATTATTGATTTCTTCGTCCTTAGCCTGTATTTGCGCATCGAGCAGGGCAATCTGATTCCTTAAGCCCTGCGCCTCCAGATTCGCGCTTTTCCCGGTAGTTGCGCAACCGCTCATCAAAAATAAAACCAAAAAAATAGATAAGACAATACCCAAAAATCTCATTTTACTAGATCCTTTCTAGGAAACCTTCAGCGCCTGCGCCAGGGTAAACTTACCTTCATACAAAGCCTTACCCACGATCGCGCCTGTTACACCGGTTTTTTCTAAAGATTTGAGTTTGACGATATCTTCCAGAGAAGATACTCCCCCCGAAGCGATAATCTTTAAGGACGTCGCCTTAATAAGGCTTTTTAAATCTTTTATATTAGGTCCGACCAGGGCGCCATCCTTAGCAGTATCGGTAAAAATAATCTGCGCAAACCCCATTTTCTTTAACTCACCACAGAAATCTAAAGCCTTAAGCTTACCTGAAGCATCCTGCCATCCCTTGATCATTACTTTTCCATCCCTGGCATCCACGCTCACTATGATCTTATCTTTAAAGGCGGTTAGCGCCTGCTTAAGAAATACCCGGTCCTGGACAGCCTTGGTACCCAAAACCACTCGCCAGATACCCGAAGATAAAAGCTGTTTTATGGTTGCTTGGTCCCTTGCTCCTCCGCCGAATTCTACCGGCACATCCACGCTCCTAGCTATCTCCTTTACGATATCTAAGTTTTTCGCTACTCCGCTGGTGGCACCGTCTAGATCCACCACGTGCAGTAACTGAGCTCCTTGTTTTGCCCAGTGCTTAGCGGTTTTCACCGGGTCGCGGGAATAGATCTTTTGTTCGCTTAGCTTTCCCTGAAACAACCTTACCACGCAACCGTCTTTTAAGTCTATCGCGGGAATAATCAACACGCTACATCCTCACAAAATTTTTCAAGATCTTTATTCCCACGTCCTGGCTTTTCTCGGGGTGAAACTGCACCCCATAAACGTTTTCCTGCCAGACTATAGAAGCAAAATTTATGCCGTATTCAGTAGTAGCGGCAATCACGCTTTTGTCCTCCGGAGCCGGGTAATAGGAATGGCAGAAATAAACATAGGAATTATCCGGGACATCTTTGAACAAAGGGCAGTCTTTAGATATGATTTTTAACTGATTCCAGCCCATATGCGGGACTTTTAATCCTGACTTATCGGGAAATCGCTTTACTCTACCCTCTAAAATACCCAGCCCTTTGGCCTTCTTGGCCTCTTGGCTTTCTTCCAACAAGATCTGCATCCCTAAACATATACCCAGAAAAACCTTCTTATTTTTTATATGCTCGCGCAAAGCCGCAACTAAACCTTTTTTCTCTAGCTCCAGCATCGCGTCATCAAAAGCCCCCACTCCCGGTAAAACCACTTTATCAGCTGAAGCGACATCCGAGGCCTTTTGGGCAATCTGCGTCTTGGCCCCCAAAGATTCAAGAGCCTTTTTAACGCTATGGATATTCCCCATCCCGTAGTCAATTATAGCGATCATCTTAATCAATCACGCCTTTTGTTGAGGGAACGCCTTTACGGCGCGGGTCGATCTGAACAGCTTCACCTAGGGCCTTTCCTAACGCCTTAAAAATAGGTTCCAGGGTGGCATGTAAATCCGAATTCGGATTATCCAGCTTTATA
>JAPLLP010000039.1 GCA_026387515.1 Candidatus Omnitrophota bacterium
ATATCAATGCGGAGTTTAAATGGTATGAATCGGTAAACAGCCTGAATATTTCTGTTCCCCTGAACCTGACTAAAGGGAGATTTTACCGTTCCATTATTCCAAAGGTCGGCTGGGACCAGATCCAGGTTTTTAAGACTGATGAGACACCCGATACTTTTTATACGGGTAATATATCTGCATTAAGTTTCGGACTGGAAGCATATAATCTGATCAAGCTCAGTGACAGGGATATTGCCTCACGCTGGGGACAGATTTTTTTATTTACTTATAAAACATCATTGATTAATAATCCCACTGGCGACCTTATCGCCTTCCAGACTGCATTTCTTTTTCCGGGGCTTTTCAAACATCATGTATTAAAACTCGGATATGGTTATCAAAAAGTTACTGAAAATGAATACAGGTTTAATTCCGTCATCGATTACCCAAGAGGAATAAAATCATACAGCGATAACAGCATTAATCGTTATTCAATAGATTACAAATTCCCTTTCTGGTATCCGGATTTCAGGATAGGATCAATTATTTATTTCAAAAGATTCAGGAATAATTTCTTTTTTGACTATGGAGCTGCCACTGATAAAAATGACCAGCCTGTATATTACGAAACTGCCGGGCTTGAACTTACTTCCGACTTTCATGTTTTCAGATCAATCATACCGTTTTTAGCCGGTGTCCGTTATATCAACAACCTGAATGAAAATTATTCTTCTTCTTTTGAATTTCTCTTTGCAGTGAATTTTGACAGCTTCTGATAATTGAAAATTGTAAATTGATAATTATCAGAATAAAAATACAGCCACTGATTACACAGATTATTTTTTATAAAACTAATTTTTTCTATTCATGCATCTATTTTATTTATTATCCGTGAAATCGGTGGCTGCATTTCTTATTTGGTTAATTGGCTACTGAACAATAACTTTTAATTTTAGTCACATGTTTACAATATATTTAATTAATTTCGTATTTCATAAAATTTGTTTATTCTTAATTCATTTTAATAATCATTTTAAAATTTTAGAAATGAAAAAAAATTACGTTTATTTGCGTTCTTGGTAAGTTGCTATGTGGCTTTTGCGATTGGTGCTAATAATGTTGGCAATGTGGTAGGGCCTTTATTTGGCGCAGGAATAGTAGGAACAAGCCTGGGATTAATTTTATTTTCACCTGCTTTTGGAGTGGGGGCATGGTTTATGGGGAAAGGTACGATTGAAACAGCGGGGAAGGATATTGTACCTTTGGGTTTGGTGTCCAGCAGCCTTGTTTCTGTGGTCACTGCTACACTTCTTATTTTTGCTTCAGTGTTGGGAATCCCTCAATCCTTGGTTCAACTGAATATTTTTGCCATATTTGCAATCAGTTGTTTAAAGAATGGACATCAATCTACAGCAGAGTCGCATGTAACAAAAAAAACTTTGGTAGTGTGGATGGTTACACCGGTTATATCAATGGCTATTTCATATTTGTTTGTATCAATGCTGAAAGGATAGGGTATGCCTCTTGCAGATAGGATTGCCAATGACGTTAGCGAATTAATCGGGACAACCCCATTGGTTAGGCTTAATAAGATAGTAGGAAAAGATTGCGCCGAGATTATTGCTAAGGTGGAATACTTTAATCCCGGAGGCAGTGTTAAGGACAGGGTTTGTTTATTGATGATTCATGAAGCAGAAGTAAATGGATTGTTAAAGCCAGGTTCAACCATAATTGAGCCAACTTCAGGAAATACTGGGATTGGATTGGCTATGATAGCTGCAGTTAAGGGGTATAGGTGTGTACTTACCATGCCGGAAACTATGAGTCTTGAGAGGATCTATAGAAAAGCTGGAATGCAAGGGGCCATAAAAAAAGCAGAAGAATTAAATAAGAGTATCCCCGGTAGTTATATTTTGCAGCAATTTAAGAATGCGGCTAATTGCCAGGCGCATCGCCAGACTACTGCGCAAGAGATTTTAAAGGTCGCAGGCAAAGACATCGATGCTTTTGTTGCGGGGGTGGGCACGGGGGGAACAATTACCGGAGTAGGAGAGGTTCTAAAAGAAGCTAATCCACAAATTAGAATCATTGCGGTTGAACCAGAAACAAGTGCCGTTCTATCCGGTAAAAAACCCGGAACGCATAAAATTCAAGGGATTGGCGCCGGATTTATCCCGGAGATTCTCAATCGTAAGGTGATAGATGAAGTAATTTGTGTTTCTGATAAGGACGCATTCCAGATGTCAGGTAGGCTAGCTCGAGAGGAGGGGTTATTTGTAGGTATTTTCAGCGGTGCTGCTGCTTGCGCTGCGGTGATAATAGGGAAGAGGCTGGGTCCTGGGAAAAGAGTGGTAACTATTTTTCCGGACACAGGTGAAAGATATTTTTCCACAGAACAATATTTTGGTATTTAAAAAAAGGGGGGGAAGTAGAAATGAGTATTTTGGATAATAAGGATGATTTAAAAGAGCTGGTGGAAAGGTTAAATTTTAAGGAAAAGGTGGAGCGCTCAAAACAGCTAATTAAAGAGGCATACGCACGTTACGGTGATGCATTGGTGGTAGCTAATAGTTTGGGTAAAGATTCAGTTGCTGTTTGGGATTTAGCTAAAAAAGTTAATCCGATAATTCGCGGGTTTATTGTAACTACTCGCTTTAAGCCGTCGGAAACAGTGGCATTTATGAATAATGAGGTAAGAAAGTATCCGGAGCTTAAGGTTTATGAAAATGACGCAGCAATTGAACCGGAACTTTATAAAACAAAGCCGGATCTCTGCTGCGACATTTTGAAAGTAGAGCCGGTTAAAAGGGCTATTG
>JAPLLP010000230.1 GCA_026387515.1 Candidatus Omnitrophota bacterium
GGAGCTATTCTCTGCCATTTCCTCGGCTACGATTTTAGGCACTTTTGATGGTCTCGTGGGTGATAAAAATTATATTTCTGGTCTTACTGATGAGAGGACACCTTTCGGTAAACTATCTTTTTGGCAGCAAGGTATTGTCAGCGGGATAAGCGCAGGAACGAGCACACTTATTAAACAGTTTGCTATAAATGAATTAGGAATCCAGGATTCCCTTTTTGCCACTGCTATAGGCAATGTGGGTGCGCTTCCTATCCAGAGTTATACTGCTGGTATTTTTCATGGGTTCAATAAAGATCTCCCTGTTGATGTAAATAAATTTGGATTGACATTTATGGGAAATCAGCTTGGATTAATGATGCCGGAAATAGTCAGCACTATAGCTAGTAACGGCGTAAGTGAATTAATTACTCGGTATCCGGAATGGTTTGGTTTAGATGCGGAGGATGTTGCCGCTGGTTATAATAATATATATACCGGGATTTCCGGAGGAATAGCTAATTCTAGCACTGGGAGGTATTTTCAGTTTGAGGATATTATGAATGGGGCTATGTACGGCGGGTTAAAGGTTGTGGCTTCACAGATTGCGACTAGCATAGGCGAACATAATCCAACTTTCACTGACCTTGATAATATGCTTATAGTGAATGTGACTACTGCCTTTATAACACCTACTGCTGCATCCTTGCTCGGTTTTCCTTCCGGTGATAGCCCTACTAAGAGAATTGAAAGTGATGGGCTTAATGTTGTGTCCTTGGGTAATACTAGCCGTAGCGGAAGCCCTTTAAGCGAGCTTAGCTATTTTAGTACGCTTCAAGATACCTTTGGCCCGAAAACAGATGCCTGGCTCGAAAACCAGCATAATGAGATTTCCCGTACTGGATTGACAACTGACAATGGTTCAAATGTAACCGTAACTTTACGTAATGGCGACACAGTAGATCTGACTTTGGACAAGGGCACAGCAGCTGATTTTAAAAAAGCCGGCTTAAGCCCTACCGACTCAGTATATACAGATAGCGCTGGTAATCAATGGGCCAAGAACAGTAGCGGTTCATATGTTTTATTAGATGCAGCTAATGATGCAACATTATCCTATCCTACGACGCCAGTAGGTGCTTTAACCCTTGTCAGCGCAGGCAATCCCATGAAGGACCTCACGTATACAGATAGCGATGGTAATCAATGGGCTAGCCGCGGCGACGGCACATATTATAAGGTTACAGATTGGGCGGACGCAGAGCTCGGAAGAAATTTTTGGTCGAATTGGGGGAATCTTGCCAAGGAAATTTACAGAAGTGGCGCCGCGCGCAACATGAGCACGTTAACTACGCCGGTGGTAACTGGGCTATCGAAGTATGTAGTATCGCCGGTGATGGATTATACAATAACGCCGGCGCAAAGATATTTGTCTAATACATTGCTAGGCTCTCCTTTATTCTCTCATTATTTTGCGGATCGTAATAAAGATAATTGGATGTTACCTACAATACCAAGCAATATAATGGAAGACCCAAAACTGTTGTTAAATCCTGCGGGTATGTCTTGGGAAGAAGCATGGTTTTATTCTGCAACAGATGAAACTACTCCTCTTCCCGGAGAGTCGGTAAGGGTAACAGATAATAATATATTCACAAGATTATTGGGGATTAATGATATTTCTATTTATAAGAACTCTTGGGGTTTACCTGTTGGCCGCGGTGAAAATGATTCTACGACTATAGCCGGGTATAAAGGCTCTGATTTTGTAACAGAATATAACAGACAAATAAGCGGAACATTTGGCAAGCCTATTTGGGGAGTAAATTTTAGCCAATGGAACTACCATACAGGCGAAGGCAGCAATGTCCATTCAACAGTATATTCCCACATTGACAGCAGTTATTCGCAGAAATACGGTTTAGTTATTAATAAGTTGAGGGTTGTGCCGGTTGAAGTAAACGGAGTAAAATCAATCCGCTTTATCGATAATTATATGAACGCCCAGGGCCAGGCTGTCAGAGGCATGCCAACATCAGAAGCCAATATAATCCAACCTGAAACGATGTCTTATGACTACTACAAAGGCCCGGGGAATACGGTTTTGGGTGACCGCGCTCAACTAACCGCTATTGTCGATCCGCAGAAACTTTCCGTTTACACTATGCAGCCGTTATCAGGTACGGAAATATACAGTAATGGCCTTAAGGATAAAAAACTGGGTACAGCTTTGGCCAGCATGGTTGTCTTCAAGGATTTAAATGGGAATATCGATAAGGATGGGTTAGCGTATCATTCTAATCAAGATGGGATAAACAACACTCTTTATAATAATGGCGAGGAAATAAATATTTCTTTGGATAAACAGGTAAAGAATTCCGGGACAGGAAGCCAGGATCCCAGCGTAGCAATAAAAACTCATTTTTCAGTTTCCGAAGTGAAAGGCAATACGGTAGGCGTTTTCAATATGATGGACAATACTGATTTTATCCGCATAGGAAATAGCGGAGCAGAATTGCGTATTGGGGATATAGTATATGGCGACGGCAGCGAAAGTGTTTCAAAGGTAGGGGCCAATCAAGCTACAAGAAATGATAGATGGAGTGTAAATGGAGTAGAGTATGTATTAGCTATCGGTAAGGATGGCAATATTTCTCCGATACAAGCTACACAGAATTATTACGGTGAAATAGTTCATCAGACAGAGGGCGCAGGAAGCCTCGCCTTTAATGCTCAGGATGGTAATACATATGCACAGCATGGTGTATTTGTAGGTAAGCAATCTGATGCCACTATAAAATGGAGTGACAGCAATATAACTAATATCGCAGGAGATTTTGTTTTAGGCCAGTTAGTTGGCGACGGCACCGGCACCCGCAATATTTTTACTGCCAAAACTAAATTTTCGCCAGAAGGGTTTGAAAGAACCATTGCTATATACGGAGTTTCTAAATACGGGGATGCGCTTGGTATTGGTAGTATAGTAGGGCCGATAAGAGAGGCGAAGTGGAATGATCGCAAATCCGGTAACGAAAATAATGCAAATTTTCAAGGTGGCACGCGTCCCCCTATTGTCACTACCCAAGGAGGAATACAAACAGATAGCCAAAACAATGTTAACTATTACAATGGGTTATTCAATTTCGGAGAAGGCTCTACTTCGGATTTAGTTTTTGGGCCAGGGGCGCGTTGGGATGGATACTTAGGAGAATATAGCTATCAGGCTCTTAATAATGTAGATGGAGCAGTTACATCAGCAGGTATGGGCGCGGTTTTGCCTGACCCTGATACAACCTTCGGGTTTATTTCTAATAAAGCCGCTGCTAATGGTGCCCTTGCGGTTAAGTTGGAAGGTTCTTCTCAAGACCAGTTTACGCCGGTATTTGTAGACACTTCTTCTGAAAAGAACGCGCTTACTTTCCTAGGGTTAAATCCCACTAACGGCAGTGCTGCCCTCCAGCAGACAATGTCCAAGTTAGGAGGGATGAAGCTTACTACGAATTTGAATGGAACTGCAGATAGAGTAGTTGACGCTGTATCAAATAATGAAGATCCCGGTAATCTGGCAGTTGCAAATTATCCTAATCAACTTCCTCTTAATGCCAGCGTGACCACTGTTGATTACGGACAAGAGGATAGACTATTTACTCAAACTGCTGCTTGGCAGAGCCAGCAAAAAGATGCTCCGGCTTCTATAGGCAAACTTAATTCTACCGTAGTGCTGGATAATGAAGCTCCTCTTCAGTACGGCGATAATACTTATAATCTTAGCGTAAATAGATCTTTTTCAGTAGGCCAGACCCTTGGCGGTAGCGCAGATTCTATTACCGGGAGCGTAGGTAATTTTACCCAGACTCATTCTGAACAAGCAGGAAGATTTGTTTTAAGTGAATCCTATGATTTTATGACAGGGGAGGCACTAAAGCCCTATGTCCAAACAGCAGGATTTAATACAACTGAAACTACCTTTGTTAATAGATATAATGAGGTAGCTCCTCGGGTGCTGGGCGCAGATAATAAGCCAAAGTCAAGACTGGGAGAGGTAGCGCATGTAGCTTTCTTAGACCCGGCTAATTATCAAGACCGCATTAGCCCGTTAGCTGGTCTGGTGTCCAGAGATATTTATGATGTTTTGCAGGATGTCGGTAA
>JAPLLP010000343.1 GCA_026387515.1 Candidatus Omnitrophota bacterium
AAATCTCCTATTGATATATCCACAAAGGCCTTAAGTTTAGAATCCCCGTCGAAACGGTGCAGCCGCACTACTTTGATCTCTGATGCTTCTCCCATAGAAAATCACCTCCCTCTACTATTAGTAGACGCAAAGGAAGTGATTTTCTAACACTTCTTTTTAGCTGATCCTTTTGAGATAACTATTGTAGGATGCCTTTATGTCAGGCAATGAATCTGCGCCGAATTTATCCAAGAAGGTATCGGCCAACACGTAAGCGCATGCGGATTCAGCAACTACGCCGGCAGCCTCAACTACACAAATATCCGAACGCTGCACGCTAGCCTTAGAGGCCTTCTTGGTCTTTATATGCACCGAGGAAAGTGGCTCCATGAGCGTACAGATCGGTTTCATGCAGGCGCGGATGATAATGTCTTCTCCGTTAGAAATACCACCCTCTATCCCGCCGGCATTATTGGTCTTACGAAAATAACCCTTACCCTTGCCGTAATAAATAGCGTCGTGTACCTCCGAGCCGAATTTATCCGCATAGCCAAAACCCAGGCCGATCTCAACTGCCTTTATTCCCGGTATGGACATTATGGCCTGAGCCAACTTACCATCCAAGCGCCTGTCCGGCTGGGCATAGCTACCCAATCCCACCGGCGCGCCCGCTATCGCCACTTCAAAGATCCCACCCACGGTATCTCTTCCTTGTATGGCTTCGTTGATCTTATCCCCCATCATCTCTTTCTGCGTCTCGCCTCCAACGGAGATAACACGGCTCAATATCTTTATCTTAAAACCGCTTAAAAAAATCTTACATACAGCTCCAATGCCGACAGTCGCCGCAGTGCTACGGGCAGAGGCCCGCTCCAGGACTTCTCTAATATCGTTCATTCCATATTTCAAAAACCCGGATAAATCAGCGTGCCCCGGACGAGGACACATGACTTTACCCATTTTTTCGATAGAAAAATCCTTATTTTCCACAAGCAAGGTAATCGGACTCCCCAAGGTAATTCCGTTTTTCAATCCGGAGAGTATCTGGCAACGGTCATTCTCGATCTGCATCCTCTTGCCGCGGCCAAAACCCGATTGCCGGCGCTTAAGCTCATGATTTATTATCTCCGGAGCTATTCTAAACCCTGCCGGCATACCCTCTAAAATAGCTATAATTGCTTTTCCGTGTGATTCCCCCGCGGTTAGATATCGTAACATAGTACGCCCCTTTCTCCTCATCCGCCCCACAGGCCGCGTTTCTCATCCCGAGCCTGGCGGTATAGCTTTAAGAATAAATCCGCGTATTTAACATTGGGCGGGATAGTCATCAAATTAGCATATCCCTGTTTTACTATTTCGGCATTGACGAACGTGCCATCCTTTAGATACACGTATACCAGGAGCCTGCCGTATTTATCATGTTTTTCCACGTCGAACTCCAGGCTCACCCGCTTACCCTCTACTAAATTTTTGGTAAATTCATAGGACCGCCTGCCTAATTTCTGGATGGTGCGCACATTTTGGTTAGTGCGCTGGGCATCGCGGTACAGCTTATTAGATTCGTGCATCTCCGGGGTATCAATACCTTTTGCAGCACCAGCGTATCACCGTCCACTGCCCTCTTGACCAGCACATCCGTGTAATTATAATTCTTGCCCAGAGGGACGCTGAATTTACCGTTTTCTGAATAATAGACCGTAACCGGTTCTTTGTTGCAGGAAGAAAAACCCGCTATAAATAACAATAAGAAAAAAACATAGAATACCTTAAAAAACATATTTTTCATCTGATAACTCCTTCGCAGCAGCGAACACACCTCGCCCAATCGGAAAGGCGAGTGTGCACCTTCTGTGCTACCGGCCCTACAAACTAGAAGCTACTAATCCCGCCAACACCACCACATCTTCTATACAAAAGATCTTTGCTATGTTACGGTCAAACAACATATTTGCCTCAGGCCCGAATTCATCATCTGCTTTCCAAAGCGTAACCAGAACCGGCACGCCTTTAAATACCTCTAAAACTATACCGATATCGCCTTGATTTATTTTTTTGCCGGTGAGCCTGTCCAAAACCGAGAGAATACCCTCAGGGTGAGCGCCGTATTTTCTGATTATCGGTTCAATGGCGCGCTTACGAAAGGCCGAGGCATATCCTTCTACGCCGGCCATCTCCTTAAATGATACCCACTCGCCAGTCAAAAGCGGCAGGCCTTTAGCCATCTGAACCAGATAATGCAAGATAAGGATGGAGTAAAAATCCTTGGCCGTAATATTACAGGCCAGCGAGATTACCTTCTTGTTCTCCGGATCAAGCGTGTACTCATCTCCCAGGAATTTTACAGCAGTCTCCTTACCTATATTATATAGAAAAACCTCTTCCCATGCCTTATTTATAGCTACCTCATATCCCATAATCATTTATAATACTTCTTTTTATTGGATAAATCAACTTTTTTAGTTATAATGATTTTATGATCTATGACCGTTTCCAAGAAGAATCTATAAACTACATCAACCAGGGATTTTCCGTGATCGTCTCTGCCCCTACAGGCGCAGGGAAAACCGCTATTGCCGAGCACGTCATCGGCACTGCCCTGGAAAAACAACAGCGCGTAATCTACACCGCCCCGATCAAGGCCCTTTCCAACCAGAAATACCGGGATTTCTACAACCAGATGCAAGATAAGATCGGCATCCTTACCGGAGACGTCTCGTTAAATCCCGATGCACCAATACTCATCATGACCACGGAAATATTCCGCAATAAGATCCTGGATGAACCAAAAAGCCTCGATCCCTACTCCTGGATCATCTTTGATGAAGTACATTATATAGATAACTACGAACGCGGCACTGTCTGGGAAGAATCCCTTATTTTCCTACCTAGGCATATGAAAATCCTGGCGCTCTCGGCAACCATCCCGAACATAAAACAGCTTGCCGCCTGGATGGAGAGTATCCACCAGACCCCCATAAAAGTAGTGATCGAAGAGAAGCGCCCGGTACCACTACATTTCTTGTTCCAATGCCAGAATGAAATTGTGGACAATATCAACCAGCTCAAGCGCCTGCGTCACGGAAAACCAAATAAAATAAGTTCCCTAATTACTTACCTGCGCCAAAAACAAGGCCTACCCTGCATTTATTTCGTCTTTGGCCGCCGGCGCGCCGAGGACCTGGCCTTTGAGCTGCAGAATTTTAATTTCTTGAATGGCGATGAACATAGGCAGATAACCGCGTTTTATGAATCCTTGCTTAAACGCTTTGACTTGGAGAATGAACGCTCTGCCCAAGAAATGTATCCCTTGATACAAAAAGGCATTGCTTTCCACCACGCCGGCATGCTCCCCACCTTAAAAGAGGTCATTGAACGGCTTTTTACCAGCCGCCTAATAAAGATAATCTTCACTACTGAAACCTTTGCCCTGGGCATAAACATGCCCAGCCGCTCGGTGATCTTTGATGAGCTAAGAAAATATTACGGCCGCTCTGTGCGTAACTGAAAAACCCGGGATTTTTACCAGATGGCCGGACGCAAGGAAGGCTTTGTTTATTCCCGCGTCAATCCGCTACGCATACGTTTTGACGAGGTGAAAGAAGTTATCTATAACCGCCCGGAAGAAGTACATAGCCAGCTAAACACCTCGTATGCCACGATCCTTAATCTTTACGAAAAATACAAGGAAGATATCTACAAGATCTACCCCCTCTCCCTACACTATTTTCAATCCCGCGCGCATGAAAAAAGAGAAGCCTTGCGCCTGATCGAGGCCAAATTAAAAATACTCAAGGAGTTAAATTATATATATAATGGCACGCTCACCCAAAAAGGCCTGTTTGCCAAAACGGTTTATGGTTATGAACTCATCCTTGCTGAGCTTTACGAACAGAAAATACTGGAACAACTGGATGAATTTGGTTTAGGCGTGATTTCCTGCGCGGTAGTCTTTGAACCGAGGAAGAACCAACATATGCCAAGCATCTCTAAGGCCAGCCGCAGGATAAAGATTGCCTGCGAAGAGATATACGAAGAGATAAAAGATAAAATAAAAAGCCAGTTTGATATATTCCAAAGAGGAACATTCACTTATTATCAGTATAAAAACAAGACCTCCCCGCCTATCCAGTGAAGGAAGAGCCCGAGGGCTCTTGTTGGCGGGGAGGAACTATTGCGGGAAATAAATAAAGCTAAAGTCTCCTCTGCCGTGTTAAAGGAAAAGATTAAAGAAACTACCCGTGTAATCAACCGCGATATTATCGACGCGGAAAAACAGCTGCGAGAAGGCTAAACTCCCACCCCCTATCCTCCGGTTCTTGCGTTCATAATATTAGCGTAAGCGGAATTCCCATCAGAATTATCCTGCCTGCTTAATTTTATCTGTCTGTTGGAGGAGTGGGAATGGCACGGATGGTTATGCCATCTGAATAGCCTGGCTGGCTCCAAA
>JAPLLP010000349.1 GCA_026387515.1 Candidatus Omnitrophota bacterium
ATAAGGAGGTGAATGGTTTGGTTCTAGTTAAAGATAAGAAGAAGGAAATAATTGATGATTTTAAGGTGCACACCCGGGATACCGGCTCAGCCGAAGTGCAAATAGCGCTTTTGACCGAACGGATCAATTCCTTAGGCAGCCACTTTAAAAACCACAATAAAGACTTCAATTCCCGCCGCGGGCTTTTAAGCCTAGTAGGAAAACGCCGCAGACTCTTGAATTATCTCAAGAAGAAAGACATCAAAATTTACGAAACTATCCTCGAAAAGCTGCACCTGAGGAAATAGGCTTTTTGTCTTCTCTTCATTTATAGATAAGTATAAGAAAGGCTAACCAATGAATACTAAGTTTGGGAAAAATGATTTAGTTATTGAAACCGGCAAGATTGCCAAGCAGGCCAATGGCGCGGTCACCATTTCATACGGTGGGACCGTGGTCCTGGTTACTGCTTGTATGTCTAAAAAAACAAGAGAGGGACAGGATTTTTTTCCTCTTACCGTAGAGTATCAGGAGAAGACCTATGCCGCGGGCCGTATCCCGGGAGGGTTCTTCAAGCGTGAAGGCCGTCCATCAGAGAGCGAGATCCTAACCGCGCGCCTCATCGACCGGCCGACCCGCCCGTTATTCCCCAAAGGCTTTTTAAATGAAGTCCAGGTTATGGCTATTGTTTTATCCAGCGATGGGGAGAATGATCCCGATATCCTGGCGGTTACCGGGGCCTCTTTTGCCTTGTCTATCTCCGATATCCCCTTTAACGGCCTGATATCTGCCTGCCGCGTAGGATACGTGGATGAGCAGTTTGTGCTTAATCCTACCTACCAGGAATTGGAGAAATCTTCTTTGGACCTGGTGGTGGCTGCCGGAAAAGACGGCGTGGTCATGCTCGAGGCTAAGGCTAAAGAGATCTCCGAGGATCTATTTCACCAGGCAGTTAAATTCGGCTATGATAATTTACAGTGTCTTTTAAAGGCCCAGGAAGAATTTAAGGCCCAATATGGCAGGCCCAAGGCCACTGATATTGATATTAAAAAAACAGACCCGCAGCTTGAGAAAAAAGTCGAAGAGTTGTCTCTATCCAAATTAAACGAGGTATATAAATTAAGTTCCAAGGAAGAGCGCGAAGATGCGGTAAGCGCGCTGTTTAAGGAATTAGAAGAAAAACTGGTTGCCGAAGAATACTTGCCTGCGGATATCAAGCTGGCGTTGGTCGAGGTTGAAGAAAAGCTGGTGCGTAAAATGATCGTTGAGCGCGGCCTGCGAGTGGACGGCCGGGGATTTAAGGATATTCGTCCGATCACCTGCGAGGTCTCGGTTCTACCGCGTACCCACGGCTCAAGCCTTTTTACCCGCGGCCAGACCCAGAGTCTGGCAGTCACTACCTTGGGCACAGGGGACGACGAGCAGTTGGTCGAGGCGCTGGAAGGGGAGAAATATAAGACTTTTATGCTGCATTATAGTTTTCCGCCTTTTAGCGTGGGCGAAACCGGGCCTGTGCGCGGTCCCGGCCGCAGGGAGATCGGTCATGGCGCGCTTGCGGAAAGGGCGCTTATGGCAGTTATGCCTACCAAGGAAAAATTTCCCTATACTATCAGGGTAGTCTCAGAGATACTGGAGTCAAACGGTTCTTCCAGTATGGCCACCGTCTGCGCCGCAACGTTATCATTGATGGATGCCGGCGTGCCGATTAAAGCCGCGG
>JAPLLP010000167.1 GCA_026387515.1 Candidatus Omnitrophota bacterium
TACCTAAAAATAGTAGCTTGCAAAATGATTGTTATCTTGAGAAACGTGCTGATAAAAAAACCGCACGAGGTTATTTCAATGGTTCCTATTCAGAAAATAGAGTCGCTGAAAAGTGTCTGGAATGGACGGCGAAATCTATAAAAGAACGTGGGTTGGAATTGCTATCATTTATGGAAAAACGATGGCAAATAGCTCTCGGTGATGAAACGGCAAAAATTAAATTATTGAATCTTGAATTTGTGCAAGGGGACAAGTGACTTTCGGATACACAAATGCCGAACAACATCAGAGCTGAAAGAAATTATGAAAGCGATAAACCCTGCCAGAGTTATCCCAATCCATATGTAATATCCCGAAAAATTTTGCTATCTTTTCGGTAAAAAGGAGATGGTGCTATCGGACGAGCAGAAGATAGAACTATATGGGAGCAAATAAGAAGATAAATAAGTAGAAATGAAACCGCTTAACTTAAGAGCATCATTCGTAGTCATTATTGGGAAATAGCAGATAAATCCTTCATAAATATTACCTGACTTTTGTCACCGAGCGGACCTTCACAATTCATCAAATTATTTTCCTAACAATCCTCATTTCCTGATGCCGTAACCCTCTAACACGCAAAGAGATGCGCGATTTGTTTTTCCACATGATTCCGCATCATCTTTTAATTCAATTAAATGACTGTTTAACCTCATTAAAATAGTTGCCAGACGGCCTTGACTTATCGGCATTGTCATGGCAATGATTGACTGGCCTAAGAAGAGGCGTTAGGAACAAAAAGTAAGGAGGGGGTGAGTAGAATGATGAAGATAGAAGTGTCAAGGATACACAAGCTTGATGGCGCCGGAGCGACAAAAGCGTTTGTTGACCTATCAATAGAGGATAGTTTCATAATCAAAGGGATACGAATCGTAGAAGGCGCGAAAGGGCTATTTGTTACGATGCCGAGGGAAGAAGGGAAGGACGGCAAGTGGTACAGTACGGTAGTGCCGCTGAATCGGGAGTTGAAAGATGAAATAGAGCGTATCGTGCTTGAGGCATATGGAGCGTAAGAGATACAGATAGCAAGAAAGGGGGCGATTGATATGTTGGGCATAATATCAAAGTTCCCAATGGGTAAGATAGTAATGACGAGAGGCGTTAATGATGAGATAGCGGGTAATACTAGCTTCTCAAAGCTCGTTCTTAAAAGCCTTAAAAGACACGCCCAATGTGACTGGGGAGACTTAGGCGAGCAGGATACGGCGTCTAATGATAGTGCTTTGAAGAATGGAGACAGGCTCTTCTCTGCCTATATAGAAGAAGGGCTTAAGAAGATATGGATTATAACGGAATGGGATAGGTCAGTTACCACCATCCTGTTCCCGGACGAATATTGAGGAGGCGAGTGCTATGCCGGTTGTTGAGTTTCCAGAGTTCGAGAAGTATAAAGAGCTTGGCTATAAAGGCACTTTTGTTGGTGGTTGTGTAGAACGTGGAGATGGGTCATCTTTTAGACGCCGGGCCCACGCCCATAATCACCCAAAAGATCCGCACAAAGGTTGGATATGCGTCAGAAGCCCTAGGCGGTTGAGGATGGCTAATGGTAAGCCCTCTCTACTAATGGTGCACGAAATGGCTCACATCCTTACGCCCGTACACTGGCACGATGACTATTGGCGTGACAAGGTAAGAGAATTAGGAGGAAGTATAGGGCGGTGGGAAACTAAGGAATATCACCGCCAAAGAGGATATGGTCAACATAAAAGGAGGTGTTCCGTGACTGCAAAAGAAAAACAGGTAGTAGTAGCCGAAGAGGCAAAGAAGGAAAGCGTAGTAAGGCAGGAGATGCAGAAGGTAACAGGTGACGCAGATGCAAAGTATATGGGTCTAGCCAAGGGCGGAGGCAAGTGGTTTAAGAACCACAAGACCGGAACCTTATATCGTGTGGATGGTAATGAGGTTAAGGAGACTCGTAAGACTGAGGTGACCAAGGCGTCTATGCGGAAAGCTAAGGGCGACGGCCCAACCCGGAATGAGCTGATGGAGGCTGTCAGGGATAAAAAGATAGCCAACTTCAGAGTTATGAATAAAGAGGAGCTTGCCGAGGTCGTAAAGGACGGCACGACAGCAAGCCGCATCAAAGAGATTCAAGAGACAGCTGTGAAGAGATGGAAGTCCGGGTGGACATCCCAGAAGCAGAAGGATAAGTAAAATTAGCATATCAACCAAAGGGGGGATCTATGGCAAAACTAAAAGATCTAAGAGAGATACGCGGGCAGGAACATGTAAAGCGCGGGCTTGAGGTAGCGCTATGCGGAGGGCATAGCGTGTTGCTGATAGGGCCGGGAGGTTCAGGTAAGACTATGTTTGCTCAAGTCTTTAAGAGCATATCTGGCAAGGCTGTGAT